>CAUZTE010000156.1:0-4469 GCA_963582565.1 Dehalococcoidia bacterium
GGGGCGTCCCTTTGTTGAGTAGAGTCCTACCAGGTCCTTGATGGCTACTTCGATACCCGTCTCTTCATAGGCCTCACGGCGTGCCGCTTCTTCCACCACTTCGCCCTGCTCTACATAGCCACCGGGCGGTGCCCACAGACCCTTCTCCGCGCCGTAGCTTCGCTTCACTAGGAGCAGACCATCGGCGTCACCGACGAGAGCCGCAGCAACAAGCTTGGGGCTCAGGTTCACAATGTTCCTGCAGGTGGGGCAAAAAGGCCGCCACAATCCGTCCACAGTCTCGGTCGTCAGCGGCGTCCGACAGGTCGGGCAACGCTCGAAGTCGCTCATCATAGAATCCCCCTTGGTTCAGGCCTGCACGTGCTATAATCCGCTGGCCGATTCCCTATGGGCGTATGGTACACCACACCAGGAGGTTCCCCAACCAATGACCACTGCTGAGCGCACTATCACGGAAGAAACAGCCCGGTTCATTGTAAATACGAACTACGCCGACCTGCCAGATACCCTTCGAGCAGAGGCCAGACGCTGCATCCTGGACGGTCTCGCCGTCATGCTTGCAGGTACCACGGAGGACTGCACCAAGATCATCCATCAGTACATCGGCGGCCTTGGCGTATCCGGCTCGTCACGAGTGCCCGGCACGACTGCGTCCTACCCTGCGGAGTTCGCAGCTCTTGCCAGTGGTGTCAGCGGCCACGCCCACGACTACGATGACACCCAGGTGTCTTCTGCTGCCGATCGTGTCTACGGACTACTGACCCACCCGACGATACCTGCACTGTCAGCGGCTCTGGCTGTGGGACAAGAGGTGGGCGCTTCAGGCAAGGACCTGGTGACGGTGTTCTGCATCGGCCTTGAGGTGGAGTGCAAACTTAATGAGGCCATCAACCCAAGGCACTATCAGCAGGGGTTCCACAGCACAGGCACATTCGGTGTGTTTGCAGGAGCGGCAGCAGCGGCCAAACTCCTGGGTCTTGACCTGGATACAACACGGATGGCCCTCAGCATCGCGGCATCCAAGAGCGCCGGAATCCGATGCAACTTCGGCACCATGACCAAGCCCTACCACTCCGGCGCGGCGGCTCAAAACGGCATCGTTGCGGCTCGGCTGGCGTCCATGGGCTATGAGGCTGATCCCTCCGGTCTGGACGGCCCCTGGGGCTACTTTGCCGTGGCTGGTGGCGGTGTAGATGAAGAGTACGTGCGAGGCAAGCTGGGCAACCCGTGGGCGCTCGTGGATCCCGGCGTGTCTGTGAAGCCCTACCCGTGTGGCTCCCTCTTGCACCCCACGATGGATGCAATGCGAGAGTTGCTTATCGAGAACGATGTTGCCCCTGAGGACATCGAGGAAATACGACTTGGCACGGCGTCAAACGTCATCGACGCCCTTCGCTACACAGCACCGGAGAATGCACTGCAGGCAAAGTTCAGTATGCAGTTCATGCTTGGTGTACTGGCCCTGCGACGCAAGGCGGGCATCGCCGAGTTCCGTGAGGATGTGCTGAAAAGCCCCGAAGTTCAGGCGATGATGGCGCGTGTGAAACCCTACCTCGATCCGGAAATCGAAGCACAGGGGTTCGAGCGTATTCGCAGTCGCGTCGAGGTCGTGCTGAAGGACGGGATGACGTTGACGCAGGTGGCATCGGTGTCACGCGGCACGCCTGAGCGACCCATGACCCCCGACGAGCTTGCTGAGAAGTTCACGGATTGCGCTACCGGCGTCATCAGCCCGGAGGCGATTATTAAGACGATAGAAGCAGCCCGCAACGTTGAATCGTTCGGGAACGTCAGCGAGCTATTGGACGCACTGGGTTAATAAGGGCTGTCATTCCCGTTTCAGTAGAGGAGTTGGGAGGGGGCCGCAGCAGTGAAACTCCCATTGACGTAACCGCAGCTACTCCCTACAATGGATGTTTGTCGCATATTGCTTTTGAGAGGCGTTTATCATCGTGACCAGTTATGCAGTTATCCAGACAGGTGGCAAGCAGTACCAGGTGAAGTCCGGCGACGTCTTAGACGTTGAGAAGCTGGAAGCAGAAGTCGGCACCCGCATAGAGTTGACTGATGTTCGGCTTGTAGCGGAGGACTCCGGGGTATCCGTGGGTACGCCTACAGTTGATGGCGCATTGGTCACGGCGGAGATTGAGGATCAGTTCCGCGGTCCCAAGATCATCATCTTCAAGTACAAGAACAAGACGCACTACCGCAAAAAGAACGGCCATCGCCAGAGCTATACCCGGATTCGCATCCAGGACATCCTGACCGGTGGGGCAACGCCTCCTCCGTTCGTGCCCAAGGTGAAGCCGGAAGTGGTAGCTGAGGCACCGGAAGTCGAAGCACCTGTAGCGGAAGAAAAGCCAGCACCGCGTCGTAGGACACGGGCTGCTGCCGCCACCGCCACTACCGAAGTAACAGCCGAGACAACAACAGAAGAGAAGCCAGCGCCGGCACGTCGCACCAGGGCGAAGGCCGCAGAGGCAACAACGGCAACTGAGACTTCTACAGATGAGAAGCCAGCCCCAAAGCGTCGAACACGGGCCGCGGCGAAGAAAGATACACCAGAAACTACTCCGGAGGCTGAGACCCCAGCGGAAGAGTCCTCCGAAGAGACACCTAAGTAGACCCAGATCAAGGGAGAGTAAATTATGGCTCACAAAAAAGGCGGCGGTTCCAGTCGCAACGGTAGGGATAGCAACGGCCAGCGGTTGGGCGTCAAGGTATTCGGCGGTCAGGTAGTCACCACCGGGTCAATCCTGGTGCGGCAGCGTGGCACGCGGATCATCGCTGGCAACAACGTTGGTCTGGGTCGTGACTTCACTCTCTTCGCCCTCATCGATGGAGAGGTCAAGTACGAGTGGGCCATCAAGAACAAGAAAATGGCCAGCGTCTATCCAAGGGTCTAGAATCGCCAGACGCTAAGAGTCATCTAACAGAGTAAGCAACACGCCATCCTGAGCCAGTCTAAGGATGGGCAAGACAAACAAAAGGGAACTAGGAACGATCATGAAGGTAGAAATACATCCAGAGTGGCATCCAGAGGCGCAGGTTACCTGCATTTGCGGGAACGCCTTCACCACGGGATCCACTAAGGCAGAGATTCGAGTAGAGATTTGCAACAAATGCCACCCGTTCTTCACGGGCGAGCAGCGAATTGTGGACACAGAGGGTCGGGTGGAGCGCATACGAAGGAGATATAATCTCAAGTAAGCGCCCAGACCTGACCTTCGGGGTGGTGCGAACCACCCCGTTTCTTTTTACTCGATAACACGATGACGTAAGACCCAAGGGGACAGAAATGCCGCAGCCGTTCTACTACGGTGGACAGGCCCTTATAGAGGGAGTGCTGATCAGAGGTCAGCACAATGTCCGTATGGCTGTTCGTCGCCCTGACGGTGGCATCTGGACCGGCCCCCTTGCTCTCAACCCCATCACCAACGGCCCGCTACGTCGCATACCCCTGATTCGCGGCGTCATTGTGCTGGCAGAATCCATGCTTATGGGCATCAAAGGGCTGAACCGCTCGGCTGAGATCGCCATGGCAGACCCTGAGGACGAGCCCATCCCTGACGGCGAATCGCCGATTATGGGCAAAGCAGAGAAGGCCACCATGGCCTTCTCCCTGGTGGTAGCGCTGGTGTTCGGAGTGGGGATATTCTTCCTGCTGCCGTTGCTAAGCGCCCGCTCCATGGACAGCTTCATTGATTCTTCCATCGTCAGCAACATGATTGAGGGCGCCATCCGCCTCGCCTTGCTGATCGGTTACATCTGGGGCATCGGCCACATCAAGGACATCCGGCGCGTCTTCGCCTATCACGGCGCAGAGCACATGACCATCCACGCCCATGAGCACGGCGTCCCACTGGTACCAGAGGAGATAGAGAAGTTCTCCACCGCCCACCCGCGCTGCGGCACAGCCTTCCTCCTGACGGTGGTGCTGGTGTCTGTACTGGTCTTCACCCTAGTTGGTCGTCCATCCATCCTGATGGCTATCGTGTCTCGTATAGCCCTAGTCCCCGTCATCGCCGCTGTGAGCTACGAGTTCCTACGGTTCAGCGGCGCTCATAGCGAGGCGCCTTGGGCGAAAGTCCTGACCTACCCCGGTCTGATGCTGCAACGACTCACCACACGCTTGCCTGACCGTTCGCAGATCGAGATTGCTGTTGCGGCCATGAACACAACGCTGCTTGCAGATGGCCTTATCGATTTCGACCCTCGACTCGAAGACGCTCAAGACGGCCCTCTCCGAACTGAGTCGGCAGGGGATTCTCCCGACGCCGACGCCTCCGATAACTAGAGTGTAGCTACCTACAGCCTGTGCTATACTGCACCGGGCTGTTTTGGCAGGAACACCCAGCATTGACGCTCTATCTATCACCCTAAATTTTGTATTGCGTTTATTGCACTGAAAAAACAGCTTAAATCAGGAGAAATACAATGGCAGATATTACTGTCCTTGCAGACGGCTA
>CAUZTE010000157.1:0-4447 GCA_963582565.1 Dehalococcoidia bacterium
AAGGGCATCTGAAACGATTTCGTTTCCTTCCATGAAGAGCCTCCGAACAAAGATAGGCCCACTAGGGAGCCTTGATAGGGCAACGGAATTGTAGTGGCGTGTGAAGTTGACTGTCAAACGAAGGGGGTGAGGTTAGGCCGTAGTCAAAGACGGAGCTTTTGCCTGGACCGCTTCCTGAATCAGATCGTTCCATAGGGATTGCTCTGTGGCGGGGCTCACCAATGGCGATAGATCTGTGCACCACTGCTTCAACTCTTGGAGAAATGCCGGTTCGTTTTCCAGTCGAGCAAGCACGCGGGCAAGATCCTGTTCGTCCTCAACCTCATAGTAGCCGGGGTAGTCCTCACCCAGCATGCCTACGGAGCCGGCGATGCGCGATGCGATGACAGGAATCGAGTCCGCCAGCGCTTCGGAAACCACGTTGGCACCGCCCTCGGCCAGCGAGGTTAGCACCATTGCATGGCTCTTGGCCATCACGCGACGTGCTTTCCACCGTGGCATTTCCCCCAACCAACGATATCGCGGGTTGTTCGCTGTCTCATCCATGGCAGCTTGTTCAAGCTCGGCGTTCATGGCTCCGCCTACGTGCAGGACTTGTAGCTGCGACGATTCCGGTAGCAATCGAGCCGCCAGTGCTGTGCGCATGGGGTCCTTTACGGGGCGGAGGTGGCCGATCACAGAAATGTTGAACGTCTTGCCCGATGGCCTGTGCCCGCCTGGCGTCTGGCGCGCCGATTGGAAGATGGTTCGTGCTTTGTCGCGTACGTGGGTTGGCAGCTGCTCCATGCCCAGGGGCTGCAGCATCATCATCCGTGTGGCCAGTTCCAGAGAACGTTGGGCCTCTGGCTTCTCATGGATGTCCTGGTAGATGTCTGTGCCCGTAAGCGCTAGGACAATGGGTAGTTCAGGGTGGAGTTGGCTGAACAACGCTATCGAGTCCGCACTTCGCCACGCATGAAGGGCAAGTAGTAGATCGCAGTTTGCGCCTTTGTACGTCTCTTCAATCACAACGCGGTGGCCAAGCGCCTTCAGTATGCGCGACCATCGCAATGCGGAAGTCATGTTACCGTGGCGAGAAGCCCTCGGTACGGGACAGATAAGCCGGATATGCATGGTTGTTTGAGTGCCTACCCCTGTTTGCTTTGTGCCTCTCTCCTTAGAGAGCGCAGGTCCGGAATCCTGCCAGGACATCCCTGCGGTCTGGCGGGAAGAAATTCCTCCAGGTGTTGCGGATTAATCGTGACCTCGTGGCCCACGCCCCGCCACGGAGCACCTTGCGTGTCCAGAACCAGGGCGCTGAGTACTCTTTGTACGGGTCAATGATGAACCCCGGGTAGGGTCCGAAAGCATCGCTGCACCACTCCCACACGTTGCCCATCATTTGGCGCATGCCAAAAGCGCTGTCGCCTGCACCAAGCGCTCGAACATCAACACAACCCAGGGCCATGGAGTCCATGTTGGCGTGCTCTGTGGTGGATGCCTCATCCCCCCATGGGTAGATTCGCTTCTCTGTAGTGATTGATTTCCCATCCGATGATGGCACAATGCTGGCTGCCATCTCCCACTCAGCCTCTGTGGGAAGTCGACGGCCTGACCACGCGCAGTAGGCGGTGGCTTCGTACCAGGTGATGTGGATGATGGGGTGATGCGGTTCCAGCGGCACTACCGTATCGAAGTAGCGATACTGCCAGGTGCCGTTAGGCCCGGAGACCCAGTACCACGGATGTTGGGCACCCTCTCGTTCCTTCCACAGCCAGCCTTCCTTCGACCACAAATCCTGCCGATCGTATCCGCCGTCATCGACGAACTTCTGGTACTGCTCGTTGGTGACGGGCGTGTTGGCCATCTTGAACGGAGCGATTTCTACAACATGGCCCCACTTCTCGTTATCGAAGACGAAGGGCACCTTGTATGATATTTGACCGCCAAGGATGAACGAGCCTCCTGGCACGGACACGTCGCCATACGCGAAGTTCAGGTCAGGAGCTGGGGGCGAACCGGGTCGGATTCCGGTAATGGTCGGCGGTGTGTAGCCCAGCGTCTGTCTTGTATACGTCAGGGCCTCGCCGTGCATGTCCTCGTGAAGGGTCGTCAATCGGTAGAAGTAGGCGTCGTCCTCAGTGGGCTCGGCGCCGTTCAGCCGCTTCAGTCGTGCAAGAGCCTTGTCCATGACGGATTGCATGTACTCAAGAGAACCCTCCCGCGAGGGTAGAGGCAGCTCCCATCGAGAGTCGTGCGACACCTCGAAGGAGTTGTACAACTCATCGGCATTAGCGATAAGGGAGTTTTCATTGTCCAGATTGCGGGAGACCCAACGTTCCTGGAACCAGCCCACGTGGCCTATCTCCCAAAGTGGCGGGTTAACAATGTCCAAACTTGGGCCGAACATTTGCTCAGCGTCAAAGTCCGCGATGATTTCCAGCAATCGTTGCCGGGAGTCCAGGGCATCGGACGCCAGTTCTGATGCCAGGTTGTGATCGCTCTTATCAGTAGTCGTCATGAGACCTACCCCTTGCAGTGTGCGTACTAGGGTACCCGTATTTGTTGCGCAGGACTAGCCCACGCATGATCGGTTAGGTGTAATCTCGCCCGTGGAGATTCTTGTACGAGAGTGACGTGCTCTGCTATCATCACGGCCCAGACTTTGCTTTAGATTAGGGGGCGCTATGGCGGTAGATTCAGCACTTGTGGAGATAGTTAGGAAAGACGTGGACGCTAGAGCTCATGTGCCGTCTCCGGATCCGTTCCCTCGTGTCCTTCGAGTGGAGATTGAGCCGATTGAGCACCTGACGTATCGTGCCAGGCCGGCCGCTGAACCCCACTTTGAGCTTTACGTGGATGAGCCAGAGGATCGCGGAGGCAACGACAAAGGCCCGTCGCCCATCACTTATTTCCTCACGGGCGTGGCAACATGCCTTCTGAATCAGTTCCTCCGGCTGGCAATCACGCGAGAGATACCGATCTCCGTGTCCTCCATGACGGTGAAGGGTGTATTTGAGCGCACGATAGGTGGTGGGTTCAAGGAGATCGTGAATGAGATTCATATTGAAGGTGACATATCGGTTGAAGGGCTTGAGGATCTTGCAGTAGGTGCAGAAGGCTATTGTTATATTCATAATACTCTGAGCAAAGCGTTGCTCATGACCACTGAGTTATATTTGAATGGAGACCATGTCGCTACCAGAGCGGCAGGGCCAGAGGTGCAAAAGCCATAAAGAAAAGGAGAATCACATGCCAAAGAAAGAGATCATAATCCCAGCAGCATTAGGGCAATCCAACGCAAACCTATCCCCCGCAACCAAGTTTGGGAACCTGGTGTTCGTTGCTGGGCAGACCGGCCGTGACCCGGTGACCAATGAAGTGGGTAAGGATATCCGTGAGCAGACCCGAAACGTCCTTGAGCGTATCAAGATCATCCTGGAAGAAGCCGGAAGCTCGCTGGACAATGTCCTGACGGCAAACTGCTGGCTCACTGACGTTGCTAACGGGCCTGCATTCAACGAGGAGTACGCCAAGTATTTCACGGCAGACAAGCCAGCCAGAGCCACCGTACAGGCCACGTTGATGGGGCCTGACCTGTTGGTGGAGATCATGGTCACCGCCTGTATTCCTGACTAAGCTTTTGTGCCCACGTAGTTCGTTACATACGTCATTGCGAGGCCCGACGAAGGCAGGACTTGGCAATCTGTTGCAAGATTCTTTATCCAGATTGTCGCGTCCTTAGGGGAACCGAAATCCTCGCAACGGCGACTTCAAACGCTTTTTCGGATATACAACCCGGGTTTGCTGTAGATGATGCCTGCTTTCAACTACAATTGCCGCAACTTGGATAGGTAGGCGACTATGGGCGTTCATGAACACTTGATGGATGGAGAGCGGATTGTGCTTCAACACCCTCCGTTCTATCTGACTAGCCATAGGTTGCTCCGGTGCGAAGACACTGAGGGCAGCGAGTCCTTCAGGGAGATACCACTTCTTGGCATGACCGAGGTTGAGCAACTCCGCGTGACCGATCATAAGATCATGTCCATAGGAGCAGGTTTGGTGGTGTCTGGCGTCATCCTGATGGCCACCTGGGGATTGTTCACCGCGTTCCTCGGGGTTATCGCCGGGATTGTAGCGCTGGTACTCGGCTCCAAGGGCAAGGTAACGGGCCATCAGGTCAAATCACCACGGATACCTGATCGGGAGTTGGAGATGTGGCTGCTGCCCACCTGGGGGGCTGACAACTTTGTCAAAAAACTCAAAGCCATCGTCACTGAAAACCAGGACCCCAATCCTCCGCGATACTAAGTATTCGCAAACGCGACTTGTACGTGTTGTGCTACGGGTATACGTTCTCAGGGCTTCAGACACGGCTAGCGACAGACTTGATACAGGAGACGAAAATGATTAGAAGTACAGATAGAATCCGAACGATGCACGCAGGCACGCTGCCTAGATCGAG
>CAUZTE010000158.1:0-4387 GCA_963582565.1 Dehalococcoidia bacterium
CATTAGAGAGACTCCTGAATCCCAAGGCCTGCTGCCGGATGGTGACACGCTCAAGGTGCAAGGTGATGAACTTGAAGGCACAGGAACTCCCCTGCCTAAGCCTGCTGCTGAGCCGGGATTTACCGTGAGTCAGGCTTTGCACTCACGGTCATTTTGGATCGCCTCCCTTTTGTTTGCAGGGATGTTCTTCGGCACCAGCGCTATCCAGGTTCATCAGATACCCTATTTCCAAAGCGTTGGTTTCTCTACAGGGAAAGCTGCTTTAACGGTGTCATTGGTTTTTGCGTTTAGTGGAATCGGTCGCATTGGAGCGGGGTATTTGGCTGACTATGTCGATATTCGTTTCATCCTGGGAGGCATGGTCGGGTTCCATGTAATCGCTTGGACATATCTGGCCACAGTAGGAGTGGATTCGTTATTGAGTGCGGTGCCATTCACAATTCTCTTTGGAATCCCTTTTGGAGCTATGGTGTCCATTAGAGCTGTGCTACTGGCCCAGTTGTTCGGTACTCGAGCACTGGGGTCGCTGTCCGGGATGCTGCAAGCAACGGCCCTAGCTTCAGGCGTAGTAGGCCCAGTGTTTATGGGCAAAGTGTTCGATGTCACAGGTGACTATTCTCTGGCCATTAATGTCTTCATCTTCGTGACAGCGCTTGCAATGCCGCTTGCGCTTTTGGTGAAGCCTGCTGCCGTTCAGACCGGGGTTGCAGCTAAACCCTAGAACGCTCGATTTCGATATACTGCTTGCCAGGAGAGTGGATTGTGAACGGACGTGTGGCGCAGATAAATCGGAAGCCAGAGACCCCAGGTCAACACGGTCTCCCCAAGATCCCTGTAGCGTCAGTCCATGTGTCTCATCAGGGCTTGGAAGGAGACTTCAATCGCTTCCGGCGCGATGCCAAAGGCGACACCCCCGATAGAGCAATCATGCTGCTGCCCCTTGAAACCATCCAGCGATTGAACGACGAGGGCTGGCCTGTGAAGCCCGGCGACATGGGCGAGAACATCACCACAGAGGGCGTCCCCTACGACGACTTTGTAATCGGCGCGCAGTACAGACTGGGCGAAGTGGTCATCCAGATAGCAGAGCCCTGCACCGCCTGCAAGTACCTTGAAGACCTTCCCTACGTGACTGAGGCCAAGGGCGTTGAATTCATCACGACTCTGACGCGTTTGGAGCACGGACTCCTGGTGAACCGCCGGGGTTGGTACGCCGCCGTTGTGTCCGAGGGCGTCATAATCCAGGGGGACGCTATAGAGCTTCTGGATCCATCGTAGACCTTCTTCACCAATCCTCTCCCCCCTGACGTAACCCCGGCCCGTATTGGGTCATGCCTCGTTTGGCGCACGACCCCGAGAGCCAGCCGCAGAATAACGGCGGTGGGGGCACTCGCTTCTCCTATTTCCTTGCCCCGTTGGCAATAGCACGGCCCTCTACTGTGCCATGATGAAGGTACAGCACGGTGAGTAGCTCCCACAATAGCAATACTCGGACGTGTTCAAGGACTAAGCACTAAAAGCGTAAGACAAACCCCTTTCTCAATAGGCAGAGAAAGGGGTTTGTAGTTGCTATCTAAGGCTATGAGGAATGGCATGCGTCACTAACAAAAGAAACCCCGCTCCGAATTACCGGAACGGGGTTTCTTAAAGATCCTACCTAGCGTTGACTACTTCTTGACCGCTTTCACGTTCTCAAAGTGAGTCCACGTGCCTGTGATGGATCCAGGCCAGTTCCAGCCTGCTACCACCTCTGGGTTTACCACTGCTTCTGCAGGGAGCCAGAAAAGTGGGATGGAGATGAACTGATCGAAGAAGATGTCACCCAGCTGTCGAGCTAGGCCATCAGCCGTTGCAGGGTCAAGGGTCTGCATGAACTCGCCCATGATCCTACTGCTCTCGATGATCTCAACACCGCCGCCTCGTGGGTTAAAGGAGGTGTTATACACCTTGGGGCCGATGGTGATGTTGGAGCTTGTGCCACCCATGGCGATCTCGCGCGTGTACTCGAAGGCACGACCGCGTGTCCGGCGAATGGCGTTGTCTTCTGTGTACTGGTTGACCTTCACGCCAATGTCGCGCCAGTAACCGGCCATGATCTCAATGATGTCATCAGCACCGGCATACCGGGAGATAGGTGCTACGTTGACATCGATTTCAAGCGGGTTGCCGGAGTTGTAGCCAGCTTCGGCCAGGAGAGCCGTAGCTGCTGCTGTGTCAAATCCGTACTTGCTATCGAACTCGGTTGCCCAACGTGGGTTCCAACCCTGTCGACCCTCGTTCAGATGGTTGACGTTCATGACCACGCCCTTGTCGCCAAAGAACGCCGTGTTGATCTCATCTCGGTTGATGGCCTGGTTCAATGCCTGGCGAACTCGGACATCAAGGAAGGGGCTGCCTGTGTCCTGGTAGCCATTGGATAGACCATTGGATTCCAGTTCATACTGGCCGCGGAACTGAGCGAATGATCGCAGCGCAGTTACGTTGCCCCGAAGGACTTCCATACCGTCGTTGACGGCCTGGACAAGTTGGTCCTCAGGCATGTTGGTGATGTGTACCTCGCCGGTCAGAAGAGCGGCCAGGCGGGTTGAAGCCTCGTTGATGAACTTGATTTCAAGTTCCTGGAAATCCGGGTTTGCACGCCAGTGGTCAGCGGCCTTCTCAAAGACGATGTTCTGGGCCTGGGTGCGATCCAGATACTGATACGGGCCTGTGCCTGCAATAGGCGCGTCCTGACCCAATACCACCGGGTCTCCAGCGGACTCCATGTGGGCCTTGGATATGATCTCCATGCCACCCTGGAGTCGTGAGAACTGGGCGAAGAAGTTGCTGTCGTTCTGCTTGAGCTTGATGGTAACTTCATAATCGCCGTTCGCAATAGCTTCTGGTGTGATGTCAATGAAGTACTGTACCTCACCGTGGAGGGAGTCTTCACGCTGGTGGTTCATGAGGGAATGAATTACGTCAGCTGACGTGAACTCGCCCCAGCCACCGTGGAACTGGACGCCCTCACGGAGGGTGAATCGGACTTGCGGTCCGTCCTCTACTGCCCACTCAGTGGCCAGTCCTGGCAGGAGCGCATCGTTGTCCGGGCTTGAATCCATCAGGTACTCATACATGGGCTTGAGCTGCCAAACGGTGGTCTGACCAGCGTGACGAGTCTCATTGCTCTCCAAGTTGGGAGTCTCAAAGGCTGTCACCAAACGGACTTCTACTGGCACCATTGCTGCCGGTACTGCTGTGGCGGCTGCCGGTACTGCTGTGGCGGCTGCCGGAGCAGCTGTCGCAGCTGTTGTCGGTGCTGACGTGGATGCGGGAGCTGCGCCAGCTGCATCGCTATCGTCATCGCCGCTTGAACATGCTACTGCAAGCATCGCGGTGACTACCGCTAAAACTGCTATCAGGAGCAGTTTGCTTGACTTAGTTTGACTGAACATAGGACATCCTCCTTTTTCTCTCCCCCCGGAGTTCGGCAACACACATCATTATGTCTTTGAACCGGAATGTCAACGGTAATTTAGACCCTAGATATAAATTCATTCTGAAATTCTGCTGACCTGCACATATGCGTTGAGAAAAACGAGCAGGGTCAACAACTCTCTACTGGTACGGAAGATCGAATCTCGATGCGATTGTTGTTGGGGGCATAAATGGCGAATCTCCATGTGAGGGTGCTGGATTACCAGAGTTGTTCTGAGGCTAGCCGGGCGCCCTCTGCCAGGCTCTGGAACTTGGCCCAGACAATCTCCGGCTCAACGGTATACGTGGCGCTGGCGAAGGTGCCAAAGCCGCAGTCGCTCCCCGCGATTACCCGCTCTTTTCCCACCACTTCCGCGTATCGTACGATGCGCTGAGCCACCACCTCTGGATGCTCTATGTAGTTGGTTGTGGAATCTATGACACCGGGAATGATGATCATATCGTCGGGAATCTTGATGTCCTGGAACACGTTCCACTCATGTTCGTGTCGCGGGTTTGCCCCTTCAAAGGAGATGGCGCCTACCTTGGCCTTCAACACCGTAGGCAGGATGTCCCGAAGGGGGATGTCCCGGTGGTGTGGCCCCTCATAGTTTCCCCAACAGAGGTGGATACGTACCTGCTCCGCTGGGATGTTCTGCAACGAGTGGTTCAGGGCTTCAATATTCCCTTCAGCGATCTTCACAAACTCTTCAGTGCTCAGGTCCGGGAACCGGAGGTGCCTACCCATAGCCAGGTCAGGACAATCGAGTTGCAAGATGAATCCTGCCTGGGTAATAGCTTCGAACTCATCCTTCATCACGTCTGCCAACGTTGCTAGATATTCGTCGCGGGTGGCGTAGTACTCGTTCTGCAGGAAGTGGGCGATGACCCCCGGCGATGCAGCGGTCATGAACGCTTCTTCGGACGGGTT
>CAUZTE010000159.1:0-4365 GCA_963582565.1 Dehalococcoidia bacterium
TGACGCCAGCTGACCAACCGGACTTGTCCTTACGGTTCTTTGATAATAGGGAGAAGTACCTCCAGTTCGTCTCTACGTGCAATGAGAAGCAGGTGATTGCACGTCGCGTGGCCATGGACATCCGGCACCTGAACCCATCCCCACCAGGGCTACGCGTCTTTGATGCGGGTATGGGCGATGCCACGGTCCTTACGCGCCTTATGCGGCACCTCCACCAACGCTACCCCACCGTGCCGTTTTTGATTGCTGGCAAGGAGATCAGTCAGGAAGACGTACGTATCGGCCTGGAACGCATGGGGGACAGGTTCAGTGAGCATCCTCAGACCGTCCTGGTAATCACCAACATGCTCTACTCAGAGGCTCCAACATTCACTCCCGGTTCGCCTGAGAAGATGGAGAAATTGAACTGGCTGGAAATGGCCTTCGACGGCACAACAGCCTACGAGTTCGATGAACAAATCCGTGAGCTTGAGCCTATCGTTCGTGAGTGGTGGAAGACGGTACCCAGCGAGCGCACCGGCAATCCCGTGTATGCAGCGCCCTCCGTCGTTGTCATATACCGGAAGGACCAACGGTGGCCACTGGAGCAAATCATCCCTAAAAAGGGCGATCCAAACGTCTGGTACGACCTTATTCTGGCCGCACAGCCGTTCCGTGCCACCCAACCGGCAACGGCCAAGGTCAAGAACGTCCTTGCGCCCCTCGCCAAGAGCCTCGCTCCCGGCGGCAACATGGTGGTGGTGCAATCGACGGGCAAAGACCCCGGAATGGAGATCATCCGCACGCTGTGGCCGGGCGAAGACCCGTTCCAGACCCCTCGGTTCGACCTGTTACGGGAGTTGCGTATCCAGCTTGGCGATTCCCATCCGGAGCTGCATTTCCTCAGCTACCCGGACTCTCGGGCGGAGTTCCGGTATGAACTTCAGCTACAACCGGAGCAAACCACAAACAACATCGGCACGTCAACGCTCCTGGCGGCATGGAACGCGGCGACCTACGTTGCCCAGACGGACGAGCAACGACTGCGCGAGGTGATGGGCACTAGCGGCTACCTGGATGTGACCCAGAACGTTCTCCACAAATACAATGGGCTCTGGTTCAATGATGAGTCGTTCATCGTCTCCAGGGTGCCTGGTGAGGTGCATGCATGAGCCAGGGAAACGCAGGTACCCTCCTCGAGCGTTTGGCCACAGGTGCCCCTCTGATCTCCGATGGCGCCACATGGACATACCTCCAGCAGCACGGCCTGAAATCTTGGCAATGCCCGGAGGAGTTCAACGTGACTCACGCCGATGTAGTATCCGGCATGGCCAGAGCGTACTTTGATGCCGGTGCTGAAATGGTTCTGACGAATACATTCGCTGGGAACCGATACAGCCTCAACAAGTACGATTCAGGTGACCGCGTCCGAGACTTCAACCTCCAGGCTGCAAAGCTTGCTAAGAGCCAAGCGTCTTCAGGTCAGTACGTCGTAGGATCGGTAGGGCCGCTTGGTGAGTTCCCGCAACCTTTGGGTCGTATTGGCCAGGCTGAAATGCGTGAGGCTTACATTGAGCAGGTCAACGCTCTTGTAGAAGGTGGTGTGGACGGTGTGTTGTTCGAGACTCTGCGTGTAATTGAAGAGGCAGTCATCGCCATCAAGGTCGCCAGGAACCACTCGGACTTGGTTGTCATGGCCAGCATGGTTTTCGATAGAGGGCCGGACGGCTTCGTGACCATCATGGGGGCGTCGCCTGAAGAGGCGATGGCTGCGCTGACAGAGGCAGGAGCCGACGTAGTCGGAGCGAACTGCGGCAACGGCATCGACGACATGGTAGAGCTGGCCAAAGAGATCAAGCGCGTCACCAGCGGCTACACACTCATCAACTCGAATGCCGGTATCCCTTCTATTATGAATGCGGAGATTGTGTACCCGGAGTCGCCTGAGTCCATGGCTACTGGGTTCGCAGAGTTGGCCAAGAACGGTATCAACATTATAGGTGGTTGCTGTGGCACCGGGCCTGAGCACATCCATGCCCTGGCCAACGCGATTAAGAGGTAATAAAACCGCCCCCAGGCCGCTTGTTGGGCCTGGGGGCGGTAGTGATTCAATGGTGGGTTGGGCTTAGCGACGGAACTTCACTCGTCCGTCCGGTGTGCCACCGTCTACCTGATCCAGGTCAATGATGACCGCCGCGCCGGCTTCCCATGATTCATGGTTCTGCTCAACCTCAGGCGATTCGTCAAAGATCTGCTTGCGCACGGCCGGGTCGGCATCTACACGTGCTGTGCCCTGCAGGATGATGGTGGAACGCGTGGGGTTATCGCGGAACAGGAAGGACATGCTCGGGTTCGTGGCTACAGCCGATGCCAAGCCCGAGTCCTTGCGTGCCCAGATACTCAGAGAGTGGTCGCCGTACGTCCGAACGCTGCCTCGCAGGGAGATCTTCGGCTTACCGTCGGCACCCACGTAGGTGACAGACAGGGGTATGTCATTGGCCAACGCCGAGTTAATTCGACTTGAGATGAAGTCCGGGAGGACGTCTGTCTCCACCAGTTGAGTCTTCACAATGTTCTCAAGATTGACCTTGTTAATCTGGTCTGAATCGTTGAAACCAAAGGTGACGTTCACCTCTGCGGGGCCGGCACCTACGGGCTTCATGGTCGCATTGACCACAACGTCAGAGGCTGCTTCCTTGGCTGCGCCCCATGTGCCGTTGCGATACACGGGTGTCTGCGGCCATACGCCGGTGATGCGGCTCAGTACCTCGTCGTGTCCCTCAAACGTGCGGTTCCCCACTGTGGATACGACGTCACTTGCGATGTGTTTGTCTGCGGCTGCTGCCGCGCCTTTGTCTCCGGTAGCTAGTGCCTTTGCATACGCATCAGCTGCTGCCAATCGTTCCTTTGTAGCCATGATGTTCTCCCCCTCTGTTTTGTGCTTGTTATGGTAGCCGGAAGTCCCACGCAAATTACCTCGCGATGAGAATCTTCGGCGCCAAAAATGCTACTGCCGCAGGGATTCTAGGTCAAGTGCTTCTAATGAATAGTATGTATTCTAGCTAGACGCGCCCCTGTATCTCAGGTCCGTCTACGGCGTATCGATGGGCACGGAATATTGCCCGATTGCGCTTGTCACCCCGCCAGGGGAAGGTCTCAGGGTTCATGTACTCCCAGACGATTTCACCTTCTGGGGTGACCTCCACCAATCTCCCGGTGCGACCATCACAGATGAAAGTGTTGCCGTTGGGGAATCGTTGCGCGCCGCTGATACCCGTGCTGAACAGCGATAGCGGCGGGTCTCCGCGATATTGCCAGACGATCTCGTTGGTCTTGGGGTCAAGCTCCACCACGCGGGA
Organism: Dehalococcoidia bacterium; assembly: GCA_963582565.1. Classification (GTDB taxonomy): domain Bacteria; phylum Chloroflexota; class Dehalococcoidia; order Lucifugimonadales; family UBA1127; genus UBA1127. The sequence continues at coordinate 3,339 of CAUZTE010000159.1, forward strand.
AAAGCAACCGCCTCGAACGCGGTGCTCTCCGTTGTCGAATACCAGGATATTCCCGTTCTCAAGCTGCGTTGGGTTGTGCTGATGAGAGAACTCTCCGGGACCGAACCGCCATTTCACGTCGCCGGTGAGCTTGTTAATGATCAAGATGGTACTGGTCTGCCGGAAGCTCAGCAGGAGGTTTCCGTCCTGCATCTCCGTCACGCCGTTGCAGTGTGTCCACTCGTGTCGACCTTCAAGGGCGCAGATGACCTCATGTGCGGGGTCAAGATGGTCTGAGCCGTGCCACTCCCACACTGTAGAGCCGTCTGGTGCCAGCTCTCGCAGGTAATCACTGACCACTTCATGATCTTCCTCGCCAGGGGCAATAGAGCCGCCCGGGATTTTGGCCACGAGTTCCTTGGCAAGGGGTTCCCAGCCTATGACCATCGTGTTGCCGTTCTTGAGTATCTCGTGGTCATGGTGGATGGCCGGGTTGTCGTATCGCCACACCACATTGCTATCCCAGTCCAGCTCCACGATGGTGGCGCTTGCCCCGCCGAACTTCCATTGCTCCTCGCCGGATTGGCAACGCAGGGACAAGTTGCCGTTGGGGCGCATGAAACCGTAGTAAGGCTCCAAAGGCGCAGGGGGAGTCCACGTATGGACGACCTTGCCCTCCATATCGACGAGGTTGACGTGGTCAGACCCAAAAGTGGTGTACACCGTTACGCCGGGGAAAGCTTTCTCGCGGTCCCAGTGTGTGGTACCCGTTGAGCCGAATATTGGAAATCCCATGTGCTATCACCTATCGATGATGTCGTCAGTCTTTGACAACCGTATTCGCTTCGTTGGCTGGCTGTTCTATGCCCATGTCTCGCACCGCTTTGTCCCGACCTATCCCAGCGATTGCGATGATACATGCAATCGTCCCGCCGATAGCCACGGCGGCGGATGCGCCAATGCCGCTTGCCAGAGCGCCTACCTGCATTTGCCCCATAGGTTGGGCCAGCGTGTAGGTCATTCCCCAAATGCCCATGACTCTACCGCG
>CAUZTE010000160.1:0-4362 GCA_963582565.1 Dehalococcoidia bacterium
CCAGGCGATTGGCGTCATGGCCACTTTGCGCGGTGATAGAATGTACATTTTCCTGGACAAACTGTTCAACACGGCGTTACCACGAATCCGTGACTTCCGAGGGGTTTCTCGATCCGCATTCGACGGGCGAGGGAACTATTCCCTGGGTATCCGTGAGCAGATTGTGTTCCCGGAAATCGATTACAACAAAATCGATAAGCTGCGTGGGTTCCAGGTAAACATCATCACCAGTGCCAAGACGGACCAAGAGGGGCTGCGACTGCTGGAATTGATGGGCATGCCTTTCACACGAATACAGGAACAGCAAGTCGTCAACGCATAGCGTAGACCTGAGTATTACGAGAAAACCATAGGAGCAAGCGGTGGCTAAGACCAGTATGATCGCCAAGTCAAAACGAACGCCGAAGTTCTCTACTCGGCTGAACAACCGATGTCAGTTGTGTGGACGACCCCGTGCGTATATCCGGCACTTTGGTCTTTGCCGCATCTGCTTCCGGACGCTTGCCCTTCGTGGCGAGATTCCGGGAGTCCGTAAAGCAAGCAGGTAGGAGCAGTAGTGAGCGGAGTAACAGACCCAATTGCAGATTTATTGACCCGAGTACGTAACGCCGGAATGGCGCGACATGATTCGGTTCTAGTCCCTATGTCCAAGATGAAGCAGTCAGTGGCCAACATCCTCAAGGAAGAGGGTTTTGTCAGGGACGTGGACACGGTGAAGAGCGGCCAGTGGCGCATGTTGCGTCTACGGCTGCATCCAACCATAAGGAACCAGGCGTCCATCCGAGGGTTGAAGCGCATTAGTCGCCCGGGCCTACGGATCTACGTAAACCGTGGAGAGATTCCTCGGGTATTCGGCGGTCTGGGTATATCAATCCTTTCAACGTCTCAGGGTGTGATGAGCGGGCAGGACGCCCGAAATCGTGGCATTGGGGGGGAAGTCCTCTGCTACGTGTGGTAGAAGGCGACACATCATGGTAGAAAAAGAACAAAAACGAATTGTAGCCCGGATTGGTTCAGCACCCGTTGTTATCGACAAGGGTATTGAGGTCACGATAGGTGCGGAGAACTCCGTCACCGTCAAGGGCCCCAAAGGTACCCTTGTACAGACCTTTCATCCTGAGATGGGGATTGTCCAAGCGGACGGTGTCCTTAGGGTGGAACGACCAAACGACGAGGCGAATATCAGGGCATTGCAAGGTTTGACCAGATCACTGCTGAACAACATGGTTATCGGCGTCACCGATGGGTTCCAGAAGAGTCTGGAACTGGTTGGTACCGGGTACCGCGTTCAGCAGACCGGCAAGAACATTACGCTTCTTGTGGGGTATAGCCACCCGGTGGATATTGAAGCCCCGGAAGGCATTACGTTCACTGTGGACACCCCCACCCATTTGCTAGTGGATGGATGCGATAAGCAGCAGGTTGGACAGATTGCAGCCACTATTAGAGCGACCAGAAAACCGGATGCCTACAAAGGCAAAGGGGTCCGGTATACCGGTGAGGTAGTAAGACTCAAGCCTGGTAAGAGCGCTGCGCGGACATAAGCTCAGCACAGTGGAGAGGATAACGTGCCAACAAAGGTAGTTGCCCTTCGGCCGTTACGGTACAAGGGAAAAGCAAAATCAGCACGGGCAAAGCGGGTCATCCGTCATATCCGTGTTCGCAGAAAAGTCTATGGTGCCCCAGAACGACCCCGTATGGCGGTCTTCCGGAGTAGTAACCATATCTCCGTCCAGATCATCAATGATGAGATAGGACACACCGTTGCCGCGGCATCGGACATGGACGCTGAGATTCGCTCAGAGTGCGAGGGTAAGGTTAAGACGGAAGTCGCCAAGCTGGTAGGCGCATTAGCCGCAAGTCGAGGTAAATCTGCGGGCGTGACCCAAGTAGTGTTTGACCGCGGTGGCTATGCCTATCACGGAAGGGTGGAAGCCCTTGCCGATGCAGCTCGTAAAGGGGGGCTAACGTTCTAATGCCCAAATTGACACCATATGACTTGGCTCCACGAGTGGCGCCGGAGAATGTTCAGAATCTGACGGAGCGTGTGTTGCTCATCCGCCGCATCACCAAGGTGACTGCTGGTGGTAAGAACATGCGCTTCAACGCAATGGTTGCTGTTGGTGATGGCAAGAACATCGTCGGCATCGGCCTTGGTAAGGCAGCGGCAGTGCCGGATGCTGTGCGCAAGGGCGTGGCTATCGCTCGACGTAACCTCATCGAAGTGCCGCTACGGGGGAACACTATCCCTCATGACATTGTTACCAAGTATCACGCATCTAAAGTCATGCTGAAGCCGGCAGTTGACGGCACCGGCGTGGTAGCGGGAGCAACCGTCCGCGCAGTAATCGACCTGGCAGGGATCAAGGACGTGCTGACCAAGGCAATCGGCAACACGAACCCCATCAATCTCTCCAAGGCAACGATGAATGCGTTGGCGTCTCTTCGCGATCCTCAGACGGAAGTAGCACGACGACGTAGTAGAGTGACGCAAGCAGCGGCCGCACCTAAACCGCAGCCAGCACCGGCGCCAGCAGCAGCGAGACCGCAACCAGCCCCGACGCCGGCAGTAGCACCGGCACCAGCAGCCGCTCCGGCTCCTGCGGACCCGACACCAGCACCTGCTCCTGCGGCTCCAACGGAGCCGACAGCAGAGTAACCAACGTGCATCTCATTGTAGGAATCAAACGTAGACGTTAGTGAAGTAGGGACATCCGAATGGCAAAGCTACGAATTACTTGGAAAAAGAGCGATATCGGGTTTGAACGTGACCAGCAGGCCACAATCAAGTCTTTAGGTTTACGCAAGCTGAACCAGACGGTGGAGCGATACGATACACCTATCGTCCGTGGTCAAATTTTCAAAGTACGCCACATGATTGTGGTTGAAGAGATTCAGGACTAAGAGGCAGGAGACCCAGTAGTGAAGCAACATGAACTCCGTCCCCCCAAAGGCTCCAAAAAGACTTCCAAGCGTTTGGGCAGGGGTAACAGCAGTAAAGGAAACTATTCCGGTAAAGGTATGAAGGGCCAGCAATCGCGGTCCGGTAATACGGTGCGCCCAGGTTTTGAGGGCGGCCAGCTTCCTATGGTATTGAAGCTACCGACTCGTCGAGGGTTCACAAACATCTTCCGGACTGATTACGCTGTGATTAACTTGAGCTCCCTTGAGGAGCGGTTTGAGGCTGGCGCGGACGTTACCCCCGAGGCAATGCTCCATGCCGGGCTACTTCGCAATCTGAAGATGCCTATCAAGGTGTTAGCCGGTGGGGACATCACCAAGTCACTCACAGTGAGTGCCCATCGATTCTCCACGCAAGCCAAGGCACAGCTGGAATCAGCTGGTGGTACGGTTCAGCAACTTTCTGGACCTAAGACAAGGGAGACGGACGATGCAGGCATCGGCAGCTAGAACCGGATCAGGACGACCACAACTTCTCCAAGCCCTGATCGATGCTTTCAAGATTCCAGACCTCAGGGCCAAACTGCTATTTACCCTTGCTATGCTGGTGGTGTTTCGGTTTGTAGCCCATGTGCCGGTGCCAGGGATAGACCGGGATGCTCTTGATGCAGTCTTCAGCGGCGGGCAGTTTGGGGAGCTATTGGGCTTCCTTGACCTGTTCAGTGGCGGAGCCCTTCGTAACTTGAGCATCGCTGCTCTGGGCGTCTACCCCTACATCACATCTTCCATCATCATGCAGCTATTGGTGCCGGTGATCCCTCAGTTGAAGGGGCTTTCCAAAGAGGGTGACTACGGACGCCAGAAGATTAACCAACTGACACACTACATCACCGTACCCATCGCATTGGCGCAGGGCTACGGTCAGATCCTGCTCCTTCAGCGCGCAGGCATCTTCAACGCCGTCGACCTAACGGGTGGACCGTTCCCGGCCATCATCCCAATGATCATCTCCATGGCTGCTGGGACAGTGTTCTTGGTGTGGCTTGGTGAGCAGATCACGGAGCGAGGCATCGGTAACGGTATCTCCATCATCATCTTCGCCGGTATCGTGGCAGGCTTGCCGCAGATTGTGCAGCAGGGCTTCATCAGCAGAGTCGACCCCACGGGATTGATTACGCTGGTAGTGATATCTCTGGTCATCATCTACTTGATTGTTGTCTTCACGGAGGCGCAGCGGAAGATTCCGGTGCAATACGGGCGGACGGTCTTCCGAGGGGGTACTGTGCGCAGAGCACAGGGGACGTCCTTTATCCCGTTGAGAATTAACTCAGCGGGAATGATTCCGCTGATTTTCGCCTTTGCCATCATCATTCTGCCAGGGACAATAGCAAGTTACTTTGCTGACCCTTCAGATACTGGCTTCGTCTCTCGATTCGCGCAAAGCATGGTGGGTATCTTTGA
>CAUZTE010000161.1:0-4294 GCA_963582565.1 Dehalococcoidia bacterium
GAGGGTTTTCAACCTTCACTATCGAAGACCATATTCGTTTGTCTGTGAGTATTGCCTAAATAATCTTTTCCCCAAAGTTTCCCACGGTCATGAGAGTCTAATCCAACCTCTTAGTTGTTCTTAACAGGTTTTCCACAAATAGCCAACAGATTTGTGGAATTGCGACTGACCCACTTGTTTCCCGGCCTTCATGCCCCTGGATTAGATTGATGATATGATGCCGTTCTTGAAGCCTATTTAGCTGACCAATGAGGGATACAACCATGAACGATACACACGAAAAGCCGTCCATAACCCTGTGGGTGATGGTCAGCATCGTCGTTGCTGGGGGTGTTGCGTGGTCGGCGTACTTGATCAGTGACCTAACGTGGGATGTGGAGCTTGCGGTGGGTATCGCCCTACTGAGCTCTATGGTTCTGCTTGCAGGCTCCTTCCCCATACCCGTAGCGCCCAAGGTCAAGGCTGGGATGACTACGGCGCCGCTGTTTGCCGCAGCCCTGGTGCTTGGGCCCGGCTGCGCTGTCATTGCCGCGGTGGTCGCGGGCTGGCGTATCAGGTTGTGCTGCGGCTCTGGTCCCCACATGTGCGGGTGCCCTGGTACCAGATAGTCTTCAACCTGGCTGAGACATCGTTATCCACCGGCGCGGCTGCGCTCATATTCGACCGCATGGCCGATGGCAGCCTGACCAGCCCCTCCATCCTATTTGCAGCAGCAGCAATGTACCTGATCAACAGCAGCCTGGTCTCCCTGATCGCATCGACGCAACTGAGAGTGAATCCTGCCAAGTTCTGGTGGATGGGCACCAAAGAGAGTGGCCCACCAGAGTTAAGTCTGTTCGCCTTCGGGTATTTGGGCGCGCTGGCGTATGAGGCCAACACCCTGGCCATTGGCGCGGTCCTGCTGCCTGTGTTCATTGTGTATCGCGCATTCTCCAGGACAACGGCCACCAACACGCGATTGGAGCAGGCATTGGAGGATGTGCAGACCCTTCAAGGGCAGCTCCTCCAGAGTGCGAAGTTGGCTACCCTTGGCACCCTCGCCCTTGATCTTGCGCATCAACTGAAGAACCCTCTGTTCATCGTTACGGGTAGGCTTGAAAACCTCATGTGGAAGATACCCAAAGAGGAACCCATCTATTTGCAAATGGACGAGGCGCTCCAGGCGGCCTGGAGTACTAACCAACTCATCGAAGCGTTCTTGAACGAAGCGCAGCAACGATGGTCGCCGTTGAACATTGTGACCTTGTTGAACGAAGCGATCTCATCGGCGATGACCAAGACGAACAAGCCGATCTCTATCAAGCGGAATTACATCGAGGACGATGTTGAAGCTGAAGGAATCCCAACGCTTATGAGAGAGGCGTTGATGAACCTGGTGGTCAATGCGATTGATGCCGTTTCAGACACGGGATCCGTTGTTGTTTCCATTGAAAGAAACACGCAGGGAGCAGTGGTCATAGCCATCAGCGACGATGGTCCGGGCATTCCTCATGACCAGATGCAGAACCTCTTTGAACCCTTCAGCACTTCCAAGGAAAATGGAACGGGCATTGGGTTGTTCTCGGCAAAGCACATTGTGGAGTTGCACAAGGGGCAGTTGAACGTGGATAGCAGTGCGGAGAAGGGTACTCGCGTAGAGGTGGTGTTACCGGTTACGGGGCTTCAGGGGGAACGTATTGATATCCCAAGCCACGGACGTTCCTGATCATATTGTGCGAGTGAGCCGAGGATTCCAGCTTGCGGCGAAGTGAAGAGACATACCATTTTAGGCTGTCTTGTGACCCCAACTCCGTGTCCCACACCTCATTGAGCAGTTCATCGTGCGTGGCAATGCGATGTCGCGCGTTCACCGGGTAAGAGAGCAGCTTGAATTCAAGTGGGGAGACATGGACCGGCTCACCTGCCACGCTCACTGTGTGGGTTGGCGTGTCCAGTTCCAATAGGGCGTCGCGGTAGTGGGTAGTGGCCTCCTCAGGGGCTCCAGCGCGTCGTAAGAGTGAGCGTACCCGGGCGAGGAAGGGCTCTCGAGAGACAGGCTTGATCACATACTCGTCCGCACCTACGTCGAGGCCTCTCACTTGGTCGACATCCTCGCCAAGGGCGCTGAGTATCATCACTGGCGCTTCCGATAGCTCCCTGATGCGGCGAATCAGCTGGAACCCGTTCATTCCCGGCATCCGGAGGTCTACGATGCTTAACGTAGGGCGCAATTCATAGAACAGTTTCAGTGCACCTTCTGCCGTTGCAGCAGTGGTGACCTGATAGTCCTGTTCTTCCAACCATTCTTTTAACATTTCCAATACCTGGAAGTCGTCGTCTACCAAAAGAATGGTTGGACTGCTCATCGCCATAACGTCTCACCAATGATGGAATTCCCCATCGGGACTAAGCCAGGGGCCGTACTCACATGGACACTACTTGTCACGCTGACACACTGTCAAGTGAGAATACCGTGAGAGACAGGAACCTCAAGGTGGCTAAAGCAAGGGCCAGATACAGGGTTGGCTTTGACGGATTCGCCAAGAGGTTTGATGGCTTTGTCACACGCTGCCCGGATTTCGGTGCAATGTGTCGAACACCGACAGCATTGAATTAGCGGTTTAGCTCACATGCCTCTTGACAGAGGCGTCTCGTGACGTTATGGTGTCTGCATGACACAAAGCACACGACCTCTCTTTGAATTGACATTGGGTGAGGTGTCTCTCCGGGCTCCTGAGACACCGTTGTATCTTGCACTTGCGGCACAGGTCCTAGAGGTACGCAGGCAGGAACTCCAAGAAGGTGTCTCTGTGACACTTCCTACCCCTGAGGCAGCTGCTGTGGCAGTCCAAACGCCGGTCGTAGCGCCGCCTGAACCTGTTGTCACTCCCGTTGCGACGCCAGAAGTCGTAGCGCCTGTGACGCAACAAACACCACCTGCATCAGCCCCTGTGACGGCAGCAGCACCTGCTGCGCCTGTGACAACGCCAACGACTCCCGCACGGAGAGCACGGTGGTTCCATGACCAGTTCCCTAAAATCACCTTTGAAGATGGATCTACACAGGTCATCCAATCATTGGACGCATTGAAGGAACTGTTGAAGAACCGAGGGTTGCAGCCCCACCCACGTGGTGACGCATCGATGTTGCTATGGCAGGTGCGGAATCGCTTGGGGTTGGCCGTTGAGCAGGTAAACCAGGCCTAACGAAGCAATACCGGTCTTGGGCCTCTACAACTGCTCTTTGATGTTCTGGGCCAGGGCAACCGTCATCCCAGAAACTGTGGTCAACTCTTCCATGCTGGCTTCCCGTATCCCCTGAACGCTCCCAAATCGCTGAATCAGCAGCTTACGCCTCTTAGGCCCTACACCCTGCACCGTATCCAATCCGGACTGTGTCTGTCGCTTGGAACGTAGCTTTTGGTGGTAGGTGATGGCAAACCTGTGGGCTTCATCGCGCACACGTTGAACCAGGAAGAGTCCCTGGGAGTTACGCGGCAGAATCATGGGTTCCTGGCTATGAGGGACAAAGACTTCCTCTTCTTGCTTGGCCAGGGACGCCAATGGAACCTTGTCTGTAGAGATGCCCATCTCCATGAAAACGGTCTGAACCGCAGAGAGATGGCCTTTGCCGCCATCAATGAGGATGAGGTCAGGCACGTTCTCCCATGGGTTATCGGCGGGATCAGCGTCAGCGTCAGCATTATCGTTCTCTTGCTTGGCCATTCGTTTGAACCGTCGTTGCAGCATCTCTCGCATCATCGCGAAGTCGTCTGGCCCGTCAACGGTCTTGATCTTGAACCTGCGATAGTGCTGTTTGCTGGGAGCACCGTTTTGGAAAACGACCATGCTTCCCACGGCGTCAGTCCCGCTGATGTTGGAGATGTCATAACACTCGATGCGGTTGGGCAGCCGCGGCAGGCCCAGGGTCTCCTGTACTTCGGTCATGGCGATGTCGAGGGATCCCTGGCTCGATAGCTTACGGATCCTGGACATGCTGAGTCCCTGCGCCGCGTTCTCTCCTACCAGTGCCATGAGCTTGCGCTTCTCGCCTCGCACGGGGATTTGTAGAGAGACCGGGCCGCCTCTACGGGCGGAGAGCCACTCCGTAAGCAGTGGAGTCTCATCCGCTTCATGTTGGATGAGGACAAGGGGAGGGACGTAGGAGGCGCGGTCATAGAACTGCTGGATGAAGGTGGAGATCACCTTGCCCTCTTCTTCGTCCTGAACACCGTCCATGATGAAGTGGTCTCGTCCAACCAGCATCCCCTTCCGGATGAAGAATGCTTCTACCCAGGCCTCATTGCGCTCCTGTG
>CAUZTE010000162.1:0-4240 GCA_963582565.1 Dehalococcoidia bacterium
CTTATGGGGAATCAGAGATATTTAAAAATACGATACTAAATATTATAAAGTATGTCTATACGTGATGTGGTTAACAAGGCATACTAAATCCATACAAACAACAAAGACCGCTTCAAGAGGGGGCGGAGAAAAAGGAGAAGGGCATGTTTGGGAAGTTTATCAGCGCAGTCCGTGGTTTCGGCCCGGCCACCGAGTTTGAGGGATACCTCAGCAATCTGTTGATCAATGAGGCCGGTGGACAGGGACCAACTGTTGAAGAGGCTCGGAAGCAATATCGAGTCATTGTCACAGAGCGGTCAGGTTTCATCGACCGTTTCTAGGCAGTAGCGCTACAAACAAAGAAGGCGGGTTCGTTCTCTTGAAGAAAGAGAGTGGCCCGCCTTCTTTATTGTGTCCGTAAAACGTTAATCGCTTGAAGGTTCCGACTGTGGGGTATGGACAACTTCAGCTGATTCGCTGGTCAGTGGATGCTTGCGACCCGATGAGCCATCCTTGAAGGCTGGTACCAGGAGAATCGGGGCGATTACCGTAGTGACCACCGTCATCATGATGGCCACACCGAACATGTCCTGATCGATGACCCCGCGTGAAAGCCCGATGCCTGCGATAATGAGCGCTACCTCGCCTCGAGGGAGCATTCCCAGACCAACGCGCCAGGCACCCTTCCTGTTGAAGCCGACTGCCAGAGCAGGCACGCCTGACCCAACCAGCTTACTGATGACGGCCAGGACGGTAATCACTGCACCAAAGCCCAGGACTCCACCCATGGAGCTGACGTCTACCAGCATGCCCATGACTACGAAGAAGATAGGTACCATAAAGTGGTAGACGCCCATCAGGTTCTCTTCAATGATGCGGGAAAGTGACGTGCCCGAGAGGCCCAGGCCCACGGAGTATGCGCCGATGATCATGGCCAGCCCAAAAGTCTCTGCCAAGCCGCCTCCCAGCAGGGCTAACGCAAGGGCCAGAACCAGCGCCGTACCTACGCCGTTGAACCACCGTAGGACGCGAGTGATCAGGCCAGCGCCCAAGATCATGACTCCAGTCAAGATAATCCAGAATCCAACGGCCTTGCCTGCAACTTCGCCGATGTCTCCGGCGGAAACGGATCCAGTCTCTGCAAGGGCAACAACCACGGCAAGCACAAGGATACCTAGTACGTCGTCAACGACTGCCGCGCCGATGATGGTGACACCCTCCGGCGAGCCCATTTTGTTGAGGTCAGATAACACGCGTGCTGTGATACCCACGGAGGTCGCGGTCATGATTGCGCCCATGAAGAGCGCGACGGGATCCTTGAAATCGTCGGCGTAGCCCAGCAGCACGGTAGCTCCTGCGCCCAGGGAGAAAGGGAGGATGACTCCGCCAAGGGCTACGACTGTGGCTGGGCCTGCGAATTTGAAGAACTGTTTGAGGTCGGTTTCAAGCCCCACGGTGAACAGCAGCACGATGGAGGCGACCTGAGCGATGACCCAGAGCTCTGTAGGTATGACGGCTATGGGGTTCGACTCGACGTGGGCCGACATCTCGAAGATGGGGCCAAGACTGCCAATCTCCACGCCACCAAGGGCGAAGGGGCCGATGATGATGCCTGCAGCCAACTCACCCAACACTGATGGTATCTTCAAGTAACGCTGTGCAATCTCACCAGAAATTTTGGCTGCTACCAGGATGATGCATAGCTGAAGGACGATACGGGTCACAAGATGAGTGAGTTCCTCACCTTCCATTAATTATCGCTCCATATACCACGAATACCGTGGTTTTATTAGGAATACATGTGCTACCAATTCCCCATCGTGGTGCTTTGATGGAGACATGCAGGCAGTACACTAGGCTCCGGCCGATATTATAGCATTACAGGACGTGGGTTAGCGCAATTTCAAAGCGCAGTTCAAATGCGGAATAGCTAGCCGGAAATCCCGACGTCCACCCTAGAAGTTGCAGGCCACACTGAGTTCGGCACAGGTTCCCCTGAACCACTCGGCTACTTCTTTGTGCAATGGAATGCCTTTAGCCGTCCGCTCTTCCGTGGCCTCTGCCTCAAGCTGTCCCGGTACCAGAACCCTCTCGTGGCCGGGGGCGGGTTTCGTGGCCTTCAGTGTCTGTAGGAAGTCGTCCATCGTCTCCTTAAACTCGGGGACATCGGTGAACGCATCGATGTCATAGGCTGCCACGTAGTGGGCGAACCCGCCGGGGGACTGGCGTGTGTTCCTTGCGGCGAACCCGAAGCCACCAAGAACGGTGCTCAGTATCTCCACCACACAAGCAAGGCCATAGCCTTTATGGGAGCCCAACTCTCGCAGCGCACCGGCAGGAAGACCCATGAACTCGTCAGGTACAAGTCCTGGTTCCATGATGGGTGTGCCGTCCATGTCAGCAAGCATGCCGCCAGGTATCGTTGCGCCCATGCGCTTGGCAATGCGGAACTTGTTGATTGCGACGACGCTGGTTGCGATATCCAGGACGAAAGGGGCTTCCTCATTGGTCGGTACAGCGACAGCTATGGGGTTGGTACCGAGCCGTGGCTCTGCACCAAAGGTCGGAAGAACCTGAGGCGGTGTGCCTGAAAGGCAGATGCCGATCATGTTGTGGGGCAATGCCAGCATCGCATGGTAAGCGGCCATGCCCACGTGGCCAGCTCTGCCCATGGTGACCACGCCTATGCCGGTCTGCTTGGCTTTGGCGATGGCTATTTCCATGGCCTTGGGTGCGATGATGATGCCCAATGCAAGGTCAGAATCGATGTTGGCGGTGGACGGTCGTTCTCGGAGGATCTTCCAGTCCGGGTTGGCGTTGATGGTGCCGTTAGTGTAGCCCGTGATGTAGGACTTCAGCATGTTGGAGACGCCATGGCTGTCCACTCCACGCAAGTCGGCCATTACCAGGACATCGGCGGCAACGGCGGCGTCGTCTGACGGGACGCCCATTTTTTCGAATATGGCTGTCGTCGTCGCACGAAGGTCTTCTTGGCCGACCCGTACAGCGTCTTCCTCTTTGAGGATAAAGCTCTCAAGCATGGTGTATCTCCCTTGTTTTCGAGACTAGCCTGCGGTGTTCATGCCGAGGGCACATGCCTGGGACTGGCCTGTGGGCCAGAGGGCTTCCTTCGACAGACTCAGGATGATCGGGCTCTTAACTATCGAATATGCGTTAACTCATTTGGGTATCCGCAGGCACGTGGGTCAAGGGCTTAGCCCTAGTGGACGGGTTGGCGTTGACCGGTATCGGATGACCGCTGGATGGCGTCAAGCAATTCATGCAGACGGACTGCAGCAGCGAAGTCGGGTACCAGCGGTGTGCCCGTGGTCACCTGTTCAGAGAACTTGCGATACATCTGCGCAACATGGAACGGGGGGCCCTGGGGAACATCGTTCGGTGTCCAAACACCGCTTTCGTCAATCTCGATGTCTTCCATTGTGTCGCTACCTGCGCGTCCACCTTGGAGTTTCAAAGGAGTTGTGTTGGGGCCACCGCTGCCGGAAGCGACCAGCGTCCCTTCTCGACCGATGATCTCCATGCGATAACCGGTACCGTGCTGTGGTGCACTGCCCACGTACGCCGAAGCTACGGCGCCGTTCTCCAGCATGCCGCTGATGGCGATGGTGTCTATGGCGGTGACGTCCACCATTTCCTTGGTGTCTGTGTTGAGCCACTTGGGGACCTGGGTGCTGACCACGCCTGCCACGTCTTTGAAGGGACTGACGGCGAATTCAAGTGCATCGATGCAGTGGCCGAACCCGATGGTGAAGGAGCTTGCGCCTGCCTCTATTGGTGCTCTCCACATCCTATCGGCCGGGGCTTGCACAATGCCTGCCGCAGCGCTGACAACGTTGCATGACAGGACTTCGCCCACATAGCCCTCAGTTATAAGATCTTTGATGCGCAGAATGAACGGTGAGCATCGCGCCTGTAGACCCACCATGGTTTGGACACCCTTGGCCTTGGCAAGATCAGCCATCTCCTTCGCCTGGGCCAGTGTGGCACCCAGGGGCCACTCGGTGTAGACGTGTTTGCCGGCATTCAGCGCAGCCATCGTCAACTCGTAGTGAAAGGGCACCTTGACGGCTACGGAGACAACATCGATGTCCGGGTGCTGTACCAGTTCAACGTGGTTGTGGAAGCTCAATGGCACTTCAAACCGATCAGCGGATGCGGCGGCGGTCTCTGGCTTGGTGGTGCAGACCGCGGTGAGGGCGAATTCAGGGAGCTTCAGAAGGGCGGGGATGTGCGCTCGACT
>CAUZTE010000163.1:0-4238 GCA_963582565.1 Dehalococcoidia bacterium
CAATAGTTACGGCAGTATACAAACGACTCTAATTTGAGGAAAGCATACCTTAGATGCAAAACTCAACCGGTAGATGCACCTACAGTTTCCAGCTTGGACGCCTCCCACGCACCCAGGCCACCCACCAGGTCAATCACGTCTGTGAATCCCTGGTTCTCCAGGATGCTGATGGCCACCGCAGACCGGTACCCTCCTGCGCAATGCACAATCAATGGTCGGCCTTCCGGCACCTCTGCAATCCTGCCCTTTAAGTAGGTGAGAGGGAGATTCACGCTGCCCTCAATGTGCCCAGTCCCCCACTCTCCTTCGGCTCGCACATCAAGAATCGCAGGGGCATCGGGCGTAGTCAGTTGTTCTGCGAGGGTTGGAGCAGTGATGCGTTCCGTTCGCACAACCAGGTCAGGCCGTGGAGCCAACGATTGCATGCCCCCATCTAGGTAGCCTGCCATGCTGTCGAACCCGATGCGCCCAAGTCGAACGGCGACCTCTTCCTCCATGCCGGGGTCTGCGATGACAACGATTGGTCGAGTCTGGTCCAGCACAACGCCTGCGCTCCTGACGCCTGTTGAGCCAGGACTTCGTCCAGCGTCAGCGGCACCATCACTCGCTCTATGGTCTGGTCAAGGGTAGGGTGTTCCCGTTTGTTGAGGGCCGCATCGTAGGCGAAGTATTGGGGTGCCTGCGGTTGATCCTCAGTGACCACCAAAATGAGCTTCCGCTTGCTCATGGGCTGCAACGCGTAGTTGAACAGCCTCTGTACACCTATGGTGGAAACGGTGTCGCTGCTGAGGTTCTTGCCGCAAAGCGAACCTGCACCGTGGCCAGGGTATAGCAGCGTCTCTTCGGCGAGGGGCAGCAGCTTTGTCCGGAGCGAGTCGTACATCATCCCGGCGAGATCCATAGCAGACACCCCTATGGATGCCATGAGGTCAGGCCGACCCACATCGCCGATGAACAGCGTGTCCCCCGTCAACACGGCATGGGGCTTATCTGCGTCTGCGGCCAGGTCATAGACCAACACACAGATACCCTCCGGCGTATGGCCCGGCTTCTCCAACACCTGGATCCGAACCGAGCCCATTTCGACAGTGGAGCCGTCAGCCATCGGCACGAAATCATAGTCAGCATCAGCCTGGGCGCCAAGATGAATCTGCGCGCCCACCCGGTCTCGAAGCTCCAGGTGTCCAGCTATGAAGTCCGCATGGAAGTGGGTCAGGAAAACGTGTTTGATGGTTAGGCCCAGCTTAGCGGCGTCTTCAATGTAGCCATCCGCATCACGTTGGGGATCCACCACCGCCGCGATGCCGGTCTCTGCATCGCCGATGAGGTATGACGCATGGGCCAAACACCCCAGGTAGTATTGCTCCAGAATCGTTGGTTTCTCCTCGATAATTTACGGTCTCAACCACTCACGTAGCTCACGGGCACTACTCATTAATTCTAAGTCCCTGACGGCCTTAATAAGGCGCTCCGACTTGTCTGTCCCCAACACGGGCACCAGGAGGTCTCGCGCCTTGGACTCCACCTCTTCTGTGGTCATGGGGTTTTCTTTAGTTCCACGTACCGCAACCACGTGATCGCGGTAGCTCTCCCCACCCTTGGTCTGTAGCTCCACGATGCCCTGACGAGGGCTCTCAGGCGTGACGAGGGCGTTATCGCCAAGCAACTCCACCTTCTGCCGAAGTGCCACTGTCACTGGATCGCTGAAACGTTTCATGTCGTGGGCCGCTGCAAAGGAGATGGAGCCGTCCATGAGGAACACCGCCATCATGTGCTGCAGGCTGATGTTGGGCATCTCCCGATTATTGACGGTTGCCGCACCACCGACGGGCAGGGTGACCCGGATGCTCTCGACATTCTCAGGCTTTGTGGGATGCGCTTCAAGGATGTGGCCCATGGCGTCTGCCGCTGCCTGAATGGGCGAGCCGACGCAATGCTTCTTGATGTTGGTGTTCACCACTTCATAGCGGATTCCAAGCTCGGCGATGATCTCGTCAGGGTTGGGCGACGAAGAGAAGGACTTGAAGAAATTTCGGTTGCCTTCAAACACGTCCCAAACACCGGTGAAGCCGGCGTCTACAAACATGGCTGATTGCACAGCACTCCTGGCAGGCATCCCGGCGAAATCGAACGCCTTCTCAATATGGTCGGTATCGCGTGCCCATGTGGGTATCCCCGCTGCTTGCTGCGATGTGTACGAGATGAGGTAGCGCAACTGGTCTGCCGTGGCATCAATACATGCTCCCGCAGCAGCCATTGAACCGAAAAGGCCGCCCATGCTGTGGCTGCTGATCCCGCGTTCCTCTTCCAGCATGTAACGCTCGCCAAGGGAGAACATCGTACGTGCGCACAGGTCGTAGCCCAGCACCACCGCGTTCAGCAGTCGCTCACCACTGACGTTGCCTCGCTCGGCCATTGCCAACGCCGCAGGGACGATGGAGCAGCCCGGGTGGGTACCCGATGCCGCATGGGAGTCGTCCGTTTCATCGGAGTGGGCCAGAAAGGCATTGGCCATCGCAGCATTCACTGCAGTGGTCAGATACGGCGTCGTAATGACCTGCGCCTCCTCCGTGCCGCCCTGAGCCTGCGCGTACTTCAGCGCAATCTGCCCGGGTGGGAGCGCGGCGCCGGAAACGATGGCCGCCAGAGTGTCCAGAATATGGTGTTTGCCTTTCAATGCAGCTTCTGCTGGAAGCTTTGCCGTCCTGGCATGCATCATATATTCGGTAAGGGTCTCTATATGACCGGGCATCTCGCCTCCAGACGTTTATCAGGGATAAATTCGGCACCTCGCAGTATCGATAGGAAGCTGCAGGGAGTCAACCTTAGGTCAAGCACCTTGAGGTGGGGCAGACATCTCCGCATAATAGGCCCTGATCAAACAAAGGAGATTCCATGAAACTTGAAGGTAAAGTAGCGCTCATAACCGGGGCCGGTAGGAACATAGGCCGGGCGATTGCTCTGGCAATGGCCGATGAAGGTGCAAGTGTCGTCGTAAATGGACTTCAGAACCAGGAGACCGTTGACGAGGTGGTCAAGTTCATTACAGACCGCGGGGGTAAGGCCCTCCCAATCCTGGCCGACGTATCGGACCCGGAGCAGGTCGACAAGATGGTAGCCCAGATTGCCAGCACCCTCGGGCCTGTGGACATCCTGATAAGCAACGTAGGCGTCCGCCCCCATGGGCCGATACACGAAGTGAGTGTGGAAGAATGGCGCGCAGTCATGCGCATTAACCTTGACGCGGCTTTCTACCTATCAAAGGCCGTTCTGCCAGGCATGATCAAGGCAGAACACGGCAGTATTATCGCCATAGCAGGGCTCGCGGCGTTCGGCGTTCGCAAGGACACGGTAGCGGTAGCGGCAGCCAAGTCGGGGTTGATCGGCCTCATGCGGGGCATCGCCTTCGATTACGGCAAGATCGGCATCCGCGCCAACGTGGTCTCTCCGGGCTCCATCAACACAGAGCGATTCGACCAGCATGCCTACGCCGCCGGCGGTACTGCAACAGTGGTCGCTGACGACCTCAGTCGAAGGCAGGGCATCCCGATGCAGCGAATGGGTACGCCGGAAGAGGTCGCTGCCGCGTGCGTGTTCCTATCGTCGGACGACGCAGGGTATACCACAGGCCAGACGCTCCACGTAGGTGGCGGCGTCTACATGCAATGACCAGGGCCAAGCTCTGGACCCAGCAGGGCATAAGCCTGGCGGTTATTCAAGCAGGATTTCATCCTGCACCTGAGCTACCTAGCGGCTACCGGAAGATAGTGACCTGGGTGCTGATGGCCCAAATAGAAACTGAAAATCCAAACAATCGCAGCAAAAGAGGTGCACCTCCAATGGAATCGCATGAACATCAAGGATCGCCGCTGAAGTACCTGACCGTACATCCTGACGACTACGATCCAAACAAGAAATACCCCATGATCGTCATGCTCCACGGTTTTGGAGCAAACATGCAGGATCTGGCGGGCATTGCACCCGTACTGCACGCAACCGGTTACGTCTACGCATTCCCTAACGCCCCGGAGGCCATGGAGCTTGGGCCGGGCTATGTTGGCTACAGCTGGACCCACCCTGACCGTCGACGCGATCCGGAGGAGGACGCGAAAACCAGGGTCAAGCTGAACAGTTTCTTCAAAGAAGTGTTCGAACAGTACTCTGTGGAACCGGGAAACGCCGTGTTGGGCGGATTCTCCCAGGGCGGACGGATGGCCTACGCATGCGGGTTGGGTAAA
>CAUZTE010000164.1:0-4237 GCA_963582565.1 Dehalococcoidia bacterium
GAGCGCATCACATGGCAGGCAAAAGTACAAGCAATAAGCCTGATGAGCAGCCGACCTTTGAAGCCGCGTACCAGCAGCTAGAGGACACGGTACAGGCCCTGGAGAGCGGTGGCCTCTCCCTTGACCAGGCTACGAAGCTGTACGAAGAGGGCACCAAGCTGGCCAAGGCATGCAATGAGCTACTGAGTGCCGCCGAACTGCGCATCTCTCGACTCCAGACATCAGTGGGTGAGCAGATGCGCTTCCTTGGCGACGACTCAGACAAGGATGATGACTCGGACGACGAGGATGATGACTAGGCTTTAATGAGCCCACGCATCGGCATACCAGATTTACCTCTAGCTAGAATCGCAACAAGGGGATTAGGCATTGCGCGCTGACTTCCACATGCACACTCACTTCTCAAAGGACTGCACCACATCGCCCCAACGGTTGGTGGACAGGTGTTTGAAAGTCGGCTTTGGCTGCATCGCCGTGACAGATCACAACACCATCCGTGGTGGCATGGAAGTGGCCAAGATCGCACCTTTCCCCGTCATCGTAGCCTCAGAGATTAAAACCACCCACGGGGAGATCACCGGGCTGTTCCTGGCGGAAGAGATACCTAGAGGGCTGTCGCCAATGGAGACGGTGGAGCGTATCAAGGCCCAGGGCGGGCTGGTGTCCATTCCCCACCCCTTCGACAAAGTTCGGAGCAGCGTCATTACCGACGATGCGTTGGAAGAGGTCCTGCCCCACGCTGACATCATCGAGGCGTTCAACGCCAGGAACGTGTTTCGAGGCGCCGACGAGCGTGCGAAGGCTGCTGCTGCCACCCATGGCCTGGTGATGACGGCGGTGAGCGATGCCCACCATGCCCTGGAGCTTGGTCGTACGTATACCGAGATGCCTGAGTTCGATGGCTCGCCGCAGGGGTTTCTTGCCGCATTAAAAGAAGCCTCGCTGCACCCAAGCCCGCCGCCCTGGTGGGGCCAAGTGCTGATGCACGGCGTGACCACCTTCAACAAAGGCCTCAAGCGCGTCGCCCCCTGGACCCGGCACTAGCCAGGGCGAGGCCCCTCCTCTCTGAGGTTCCACTCTTTCACCCTCTGGGCAATTTGCTGTTACCCTCTCTATATCTAGGTGTGTGGCGTCCTTGCGTTTTACGAACACACAACACAAGGGTAGCTGCGCAGGGGTATTAGGAGCGAGGCGATGGTGGCTGGGATTCTCACCTATTGCGTTAAGGAGATTCTGAACCCTTTAATCAAAAAGCAGTACGACACTCAGTATCAGGCCAGGCACGTGGTAGGTATCGATACTAGTGAAATCTGGATCGCCCGTACCGGTATACGGGGAGCACCTTGTATGGGTTGGAAGGGCAGCGAATTATGCTGCAAAATTAAGCGAATTATCGGGTGAACATGCCTCATGGATTACAGAGGCAGTATATTTGCGATTAGATGACGCCTCTAAATTTGGAAAAGACGAAAACCCTATGTGGGAGGCTAGGATTTGGAGTGATATGAACAATATGAGAGTATATCGCTCTAACTGGCAATGGAGCCTGTAATTCCAACTAAAACTCCGTTGCACCTCACCACGGTTGTCATGGCATACTGTTGCCAGTTCGTTGCGGGATAGCAAAGGAGGCTAAGCCTCATGGCTGAAGAAGTCCCTGACCTGTATGAAGTCCTGAGCGTCCAGCGGTGGGCAGACCAACCGCTGATTGAAGAACAGTATCGTCGAAAGCACGATGCTTACGTTCAGGCTGGTCAGGACACGGATGAGCTTGACGAGGCGTATGCCATCCTCGCTGATGTGGAGTCGCGCGGCGAATACGACGATATGCTGTTCTCTCAGGAAGAGGCAGCGTTGGAGGCGGAACGGGCCGAGGATGACTGGGAGCCTGGTGGCGGTGGCGGCTGGAGCTTCATGAAGATCGCCAGTTGGGCTTTTTCTGCGGTCATCCTGGTCAGCCTGCTGAGTGGAGTTGTTGGGAGTGTCATCGGTGGTGGTGATGGTGGTGGAGGAAGGCCCGCCCCGGATCAGACGGCCAGAATCGTGCAGTCCAGTCAGCCGCCTCGCATGTTCGGACAGGTAAACACCTTCGATCTGCGTGACGGGGAGTGCTTCAATGAGCCAAACGCCCTGACAATCGTTAATGCCGAGAAGCCTTTAACGATTGTTCCCTGCTCTGGCGCATACGATTTCAAGGTGCTGACCACTATTGTCACGACACTTGATGGTACCTTCCCGCTGAGTTCCTATTTCGGGCGCCAGGCAGCCGCGCTCTGTGACGACAGAACGGATGTGTACTATCGGCCAAATGAGGTGAGCTGGGACCTGGGTGACCGGGTAATCACTTGCCTGGAAGCGTACTCCCGGTAGGGCGATGCCCTACGACCCAAGTGCCTGCGGTATATACCAAGGGCTTTGTGGCATATTCACCATAGTTGAGGGTGGAGGTGGGTGATGGCAGAGGATGTGCCGCAATCAGAGTGACAGCCGGGGGACAGCAGAGGGAGCTAAGCTCCCCAAAGGATCTCCGCCACGTCCGCCACGGCCTTGAGCTTGCGTCGCTGGTCGGCGGGAGTGATGTCGTTGCCGATGATCGATGTCGCAAAACCGCACTGAGGGCTGACGCCAAGCTGATCGATGGGAAAGCACTCAGCCGCATCACTGAACCTTCTCAGGAGGTCTGTTGGACTCTCGCGGTCGCCTCGTTTGGTAGTCGCTAGACCCAGCACCACTGTCTTATCGTCGGGCACGCCTCGCAAAGCCTCAAAAGTCCCGGAACGCGCGTCATCGTACTCCAGCAACAACCGCTCGGCAGACGTCGCAGCAAGCACGGGAGCAACCAACCGCTCGTACCCCCCGGAGGTCAGCCAGCGGCTACCCTGGTTGCCTTTGCAGAGGTGTAGCGCAAAGGTGACGCCGGGCCAGTCAGCCATCACAGCGTTGTCCAGCGCCACGCCCTGAGCCACCCAGTCATCGGCGCTCATACCCTGGGCCGCGTAGAAATCAGCCCAAGCAGGGTCCAGCAGTAGTGGATAGTGAGGCGCATCCAGCTGGATGTACGTTGCGCCAAGGGCCACCAGGTCTGCAATCTCCCCTCGAAGCACATTGGCAACATCCCCAAGGAAGGCGTCTATGGTGGGGTACGCCGATGTGGAGTGCTGTGGCGACCAGAAATTGACGAAGAGGCTGGGGCTGGGCAGTGTGACTTTGGGTATCGCGTGTTGCTCCGCGGGAGCCGCGTTGGGTTTTGGCTCCGCAGGAGATGCGTCACTCACCGCGCGAGCCAGGTATGCAAAGTCGTTTGCTGCGAAGGGTTTGGTGCGCTTCAACTTCCCCGTGACACCCAGCATCGATGGTCGAGGCGTCGATAGGTCGCCAACGCGGTCGTCACCATGCCAATCGCCCCACAGGAACGCGTTTATATCGAACACGCCAAAGCCCTCTACTGATTCCGGCAGTGCACTCTGAAAGGACAATCTACGCATCTCGCCGTCCGTGACGATGTGCAGTCCGGCGTTAAGTTGGAGGGCAACGGCATCGTCTACTGCCTTGTCCTCGATGCGCTTGAAGTCCACACCTGACATACCGCCACCCGCCAGATCCAAACGGGCGTGCAGCAACTCCGGTGGTCGTAGCAGACTGCCAACTACATCTGCGTGCGGGAGGGCTTGCCCTCCACCCATATTCCTGCGGTCACTCACAAGGCTCAGCCTTGACCTTGACTACCTGGCGGTTCATTAATGCTCCTTAGACAGTGTGCCTCTATGTGCCTCTATGGTATAGCGCATGACCCTTGAGCAAAAGAACAGGCCACCCCCGTCGCCGGAGATGGCCTGTTGCTGTTGTACAAGATTGCTGTTACTAGGTTACCGCCTCTGCTACCTGTTCCGTCTGGATGGGACGTGCCTTGTCTGTTGGCGGCAGCTTCACGAACTTGTAGCCGGTGCGCCACTCCGTCACGATGTTCTTGGGGTTTGAACCATCGCAGCCCAGCTTCTGTCGCAGGTGCTGGATGTGTACCTTGAGCTGGTTGGTGGTGGCATTGTTGTCCGGACCCCAGACATTGTTCAACAGTATCTGGTGAGGGACGACCAGTCCGGCCTTCTTCACAAGGTGGAAGAGAATGCGGAACTCAATTGGGGTAAGTCGTACGTACTCACCAGCCAGCCATATCTCCCGACTTTCCAGATTGATGGAGAGGTCACCGCTAACAAAGGGTCCCGTGATGGGATCCTCG
>CAUZTE010000165.1:0-4220 GCA_963582565.1 Dehalococcoidia bacterium
AACATGAGGGGCCTTTTTTTGTTAGACAAGTAACCACTTCAGGTAAGAGGGTAACAACATGAATCAGTCACAATTCGCTGAGGAAACCGGACCAAGGTCAACATTCCAACAGGTGTTTTCCTTCCCGAATCCCGTCAATGAATCGGCGGCCAGGCTCGTCGCAGGGATGGTTGTAGCGTTAACGTCAAGCATCATCATCTTTGAGGCCTACTAGCTCTTGCCGGTACTTGTGTACGGCTTCCTTGCCAGGGTCCTCACAGGCCCCACCCTCAGTCCCATGGGTCTGCTGGCCACCAAGGTAGTTGCGCCAGGCCTCAGCTTTCCAGTCAAGCTCGTCTCAGGTCCCCCCAAGCGGTTTGCCCAGACTATAAGCCTGCTATTCTCCATGACGGCGTTGATATTGCACTTCGCCTTCGGCCTTAGCGAGGTTGCCAGCATCGTCCTAGGAATACTGGTAGTCTTCGCCGTCCTTGAGTCGGTCTTTGCGTTCTGCGACGGATGCGTCACCTTCGGCATCCTCATGCGTGTGGGCCTGATTCCGGAAAGCGTCTGCAAGAGTTGCGTATTCTAAACTGGCCGGCCCATTCGCAATCCTGCCTGCACACAGATGCCTACGACTTGTTCTAGGACTTCGTGCATGCCCGTTGGCCTTGCGCGCCCGCTGTGATACCCTCCGCCAAACTTCCGCGTTTTGTCATCCCGTTTTGTAATCTAATGACAGCGCGAAAAAGGGGTGCAAGATGGCTGACAGAGTAACAACCAGGTTCCAGAAACTCCTCAAAGACCCTGAACTCCTGGTGATGCCGGGCGGATTCAGTCCACTCATGGCACGTATGGCGGAGTCCATTGGATTCCAGTCCTTCCACATGGCCGGCTCCCAGATATCGGCGTACGTCTATGGGTACTCTGACGTAGGCTTGCTGACGCGGGACGAGATGGCCCGGAACGCCCACAACATCGCTTCAGCATGCGACATCCCCATATTCGCCGATGCCGATACCGGCTACGGCAATGCCCTCAACGTCTACAACACGGTTCAGGAGTATGTTTGGGCCGGTGCGGCTGGCCTGCACATAGAGGATCAGGAATCACCCAAGACCTCGGGCACCGGCGAAGGCAAGCGATGCATTTCTCAGGCAGAAGCCATCGGCAAGTACAAGGCGGCAATGGCAGCCAAGAACGAGATGGATCCCGACTTCGTCATATGCGCCCGGTGTGACCTCATTGGTGCCGAGGGTGGTAGCTTTGAAGCAGCGGTAGAGCGATGCATAGCGTACGCGGAGGACGCCAAAGTAGACGCCGTCTGGATTAACAACATCAAGAACATCGATGACATTGCAGAGGCGTGTCGCCAGATACCGGCTCCGGTCATCCCCCTGTACAGCGGATCGGCCCCACAGCCAACGCTTGAACAACTCCAACAGGCTGGTGCTGCCGTAGGTATCTTCCCATCGTTGACCTCTTCACCAGGGCTTCAACCAACATGGGACATGCTTCACGATTTCAAGGAGCGAGGCGTTGCTGCGTTGTTGGAACGCCGGGCAACGGACCGAGCAAGCGCGTGGGGCGCCGTGCGACCCGATGATTTTGCATATGTATCCCATGAGACGGCCAAGGCCATAGAAGAAGCATTCATTCCCAAGGAATAGTTGAACCCAGAACGGAGACGTCATGGCTGAGAAGATCACCACAAAATTCAGAAGGCTGATCAATGACCCCAAGTTGCTGCTGATCCCCGGAGGCTTCAGCCCGTTGGGGGCCAGAATGGCGGAAGAGGTGGGGTTTGAAGCCTTCTTCCTTGCCGGTTCGCAGTCGTCGGCATTCCTCTATGGACTGCCGGACATTGGACTGATGGGTCGCAAAGAGATGGCAGAGGCAACGCAGAACATCACTGCTGTGTCTGACATCGCTGTGTTCGTAGACTGCGATACGGGCTACGGCAACGCGGTCAACGCCTACCATGCTGTTCAGGGCTACGTGCGCGCTGGAGCGGCTGGCCTGCACATTGAAGACCAGGAATTCCCCAAACTCTCGGGTACCGGAGCCGGGCGGAAGTGCATCCCGGTTGATGAGGCTGTAGGTAAGTACAAGGCGGCCGTGTCGGCCAAGAACGCAATCGACCCTGACTTCGTGATATGTGCCCGCTGTGACCTCATTGGTGCGGATGGCGGCAGCTTTGACGAGGCTATCGAGCGATGCATCGCCTATGTGGAAGAGGCCAAGGTGGACCTCATCTGGCTCAACAACGTCCAGGAGAAGGGCCAGATTGAAGAGGCTGCCAAGCGCATCCCCGGCGCGATCATGCCGACATTCGGTGGAGCTCCACCCGCTCCCTCGCTAGAGGAGTTGGAGGCATGGGGCATCTCTGCTGCAATCTTCCCGGCCATGACCACGTCCGTGGGACTTCAGGCTACGTGGGAGTTCTTGAACGATTTCAAGGAGCGAGGCCAGGCTGCCGCAGACGAACGACGAGAGCAGACACGGGCCAGCAAGTGGGGCCCAGCGCGGTTCAGCAACTTCTCTAAGCCCAACTCGGATATGGTAAAAGAGATTGAAGACCAGTATTTGCCCAAGGAGTCTCAGCGCGATTATGAGAACACCTTTGGCCACTTCGCCCCGCCATCGTAAAAAGAGGTACGGCATCACTTACGACACAGGCGGGCCCGATGGTATAATGTATACACATCGGGTAAAGCTGCTCTGCTAGCTACCGGACAAAACCTAAACATCACATGAGGTCTGCCTAAATGAACCTCCTAGCCCACGCGTTACGGCCCAGTCGAATTATGGTTGCTTCCCTCGCTCTAGTTGCCCTGCTAGCCCTTGCGGCATGCTCGTCTGACGATGCCGCAGCGCCTCTCGGCCCTGACGATGTGGAGTTCACTGCCACTGATGGTACGGTGCTTCGCGGTCGACACTATGGCAGCGGCGATGTCACTGTGGTGCTCGCCCACATGCTTCCAGCCGACCAGGAAAGCTGGACCGAGTTTGCCGGAACGCTCAACGCTGAGGGTTACGCGGCATTCAGCTTTAACTTCAGGGGCTTCAAACCCTCCCAGGGAGACAAAGACATAGACCAGATCGATAAGGATCTGGAAGGTGCTCTTGAATATCTGGAAGGTCAGGGTGTGGAGCAATTCGTCATCATCGGCGCGAGTATGGGTGGAACGGCTGCTCTCAAAGTGGCTGCCCACCGGGACATCCTTGGTGTCGTCGCATTGTCAGCTCCATCAGAGATACAGGGCCTTTCCGCGGAAGAGGACATCGCGCTGGTCAGCGCTGCAAAACTCTTCTTCTCGGCAGAGGATGATAAAAGCGCGCTCCGTTCGGCAGGTGAGCTGTACAACGTCTCAAGCGCCCCCAGGTTGATTGAGACCTTCATCGGCAGTGAGCACGGAACTGACCTCCTATACGGGGACCATGCCCAAGGGGTTCAAGACCGCATTTTCGAGTTTCTTGCGTTCACACAGAGCTCCGACCAATGAGCGGCACCAACGTAGCGATTATTGACTACGGAGCGGGAAACTTACGCAGCGTGGCCAAGGCATTGGAATCCCTGGGCGCCAAGCCACTGGTAACCTCTGACCCCAAAGAGATGGAAGCTGCGGACGCGATTGTCCTGCCGGGACAGGGCGCATGTGATTCTGCGATGGTGGCCCTTAAATCCCATAAGCTCATTGACATCGTAAAGCAGGTCATCAACAGTGGGCAGCCCTTCTTTGGCGTTTGCCTGGGCCTTCAATTACTCTTTGATTCCACGGAAGAGGGCAATGCAGATTGCTTGGGCATTATCCCTGGCCGTGTTAAACGATTTCCAGCGGGGCTCAAAGTGCCGCACATGGGGTGGAACACCGTAGAGTTCCAGGACACAGAACACCCGGTTTTTCAGGATATTCCACAGGGGAGTCACTTCTACTTCGTCCACAGTTTCTATGCGGCCCCTGAATCCTCGGATGTCGTGGCTGCCACTACGGAGTATGGCCTGGATTTTTGTAGCGCGGTGGCCCAGGGAAACCTGGTTGCTACCCAGTTCCACCCGGAGAAAAGTGGACCAATGGGCCTTAGGCTTTACGCAAACTTCTTGCGTATGGTGGGGTCTTTGGCGTAACCTCTGCTTCACGTAATAAAATGACAAACTTGGAGGTCTGAAATGGGTAAGTTCAAAAAGGGCGATCAAATACAGGTTCCCAGCACAATCCGAGGTATCCTGGAAGAGATCA
>CAUZTE010000166.1:0-4202 GCA_963582565.1 Dehalococcoidia bacterium
TTTGATAATTGTTTGATTTAGTGACAAAGGAGTGATGGACATGAGGATGCGTTTTGGGATGAGGCAATTACTTGGTGTTTTGATGTCTGTAGTACTGCTGACGGTTCTGGCGTGCGGTTCCTCGGAAGAGGAAACGCCGACTCCCAAACCGCCAACGCCGACCATCAAAGCACCGCCGCCACTGGTTATTGCTACACCTACGGCCAGCACCGCAGTCGTTCCGGTAGTCCCTGCTGGGGATCAGCCGGTGTACGGTGGCGTAGTAAAACCTGTGGTAAACAGCCACGGCTCTTTTGACCCGTACCATGTTGACTCTCAGTTCCGTCACACAACATTGGGCTCCGTAGGTAATGTCTGGGGTCAGTTGTTGCGGGTAAATCTTAAGGACAGAGTAACGATTGAAGGTGACCTGGCCGAGTCTTGGAAGGTTACCGACGATGGGGCAACATGGATATTAAAGATTCGGGAGGGCGTTAAGAGCCACACAGGTTCTGCTTTCACAGCGGAAGACGCGTACTGGCAAATGGTCCGGATAGTGGAGCGGCCCAACGGATTGCATGGAAACTATCAGGGCTGTATGCGGGCGTTTATTAAGCCGATTTGGGATGATAACGATAAGCCTCTGGCGAATGGCGGGGCTGAGGTTACAGGTCCTATGGAGATGACCATTCGATTAAATGCCCCCAGCGGCGCTTTCCCTGCCTGCTTTACCTCTGGGTTCCAGGCAGCTGTGAACAGTAATGTTGTTAAGCCGATTGATACCGCCGTAGGTGGCGAGTATCGTGACCTGGACCCCTTCGCTGGTGAGGTCGACGGATATGGCCCATTCAAGTTCAAAGGGGCTGTAATTGACACCTTCGTATCCTGGGAGCGTAATGAGAACTACTACAACGAGAAACTCCCATATCTGGATGGCGTCACTATACCGGTAATTCCTGACGCTTCTACAAGGACAGCAGCGTTCCGTGCAGGACAGATAGACATGATGCAGGTCTTTGAGACCATGCCTAAGCGGGATGCAGACGCCTTGGTGAAGGAAGAAGGCGCGGTGTTCCCCATAGTACTGGCCATGGGATGGCGTGGTATCGAACTGAACGCCACGAAGCCGCCGTTTGGCCCGTTGAATGATCCGGATGCCAAGACCATACGGCAAGCAGTGCAAGCGACAATAAACCGTGAACAGGTCAACGAATTGTCCAAAGACGGAATTGGACACATTGCCCTTCCGTACTTCATTGGTTGGGAGTGGATTCGCACTCCTGCTGAGTGGTTTGCGGCAGCCCCAGGCTTCGATCCTGACCCAGCTGTCAAGGCCAAGCTAATCGCCGAGTCCAAGGCGGCCATGGAAGGACTTGGGTATGGGCCAAGCAATCGGATCAGTGTCAACTATCTCTGTGGCAACAGCGCGCGCAACGAGTGCGAAGTGGCGTCGCAACAACTTAAGGAGATATACATAGATGCCGATGTGATCATCCTTGATGGGGCATCTCAAAGAGAGCGGCTCCAGAAGGGTGACTTCGATATGGAGAACGAGAGTAAGGGCGCCAGTTTCCCGGATGCCGATGCTTTTAATACGGTAATCTACAAACCTTATAAAGAGGGTGGGTTCAATTACACAGGCTGGACTAACCCTGAATGGGACGCCCTGTTAGAGAAAGAGGTCCTGGCGGTTTCTGAAGCCGAACGGGCCCCACTTCTCCGGCAGATGGCCGACATATTCTACGAGGACTCTGCCTTCATTGGCTTGGTCAGGCCTGGATTGCTCGAAGGCCACGGTGGCAACTGGAGGGGCTGGGTTCCACCAGCACATCATGCCTCGAACTTCTCCTTTGAAAACGTCTGGTTGGATAATAGCTAGGTCTCAACTTTGAATGGTAGTACGGGCGCTCCGCAACCATCAGAGCGCCCGTACTGATATATTGACTAAATCATGACACAGTACATTCTTAGAAGATTGCTGATGTTCTTTCCTACTCTGATTGGAGTATCGATTGCGATTTTTGTTCTCATGCGTGTTATTCCTGGGGACGTGGCCGCGTTGATCCTGGGTGGGCCCGAAGGCGAGGGCACATACACCCTGGAGGACTTGGAGAACCTTAGAGAGCAGATGGGACTAAATGATCCTATTTATGTTCAGTACGGCAGATGGGTATGGGATCTCACAAGAGGAGACCTAGGCGATTCTATAGCCCTTGGGAGGCCCATAGCAGGAGAGATCAAACGGCAGTTCCCAATTACGTTGCAACTGGCTTTTTTCACCGCTATCGTCGTAACCATTATTGCTATTCCAGTTGGCATACTTGCCGCGGTCAAGCAGGACACTTGGATAGACTACATACTCCGCAGCATAGCCATTACAGGCCTTGCTGCTCCTAGTTTCTTCATTGGGATGCTCATTATCCTTGGCCTTTCGACTCAATTCCGGTGGATTCCTCCGGTAATGTTCACTTCCTTGTGGGAGGATCCATTAACGGCGCTGCAACAGCTCATTTTCCCAGCCGTGGCCTTGGGATTTGCCAGCCAGGGCCTGCTTCTTCGGATGACGCGTACCCAACTTCTTGAAGTGCTTCGGGAGGACTACGTCCGCACCGCGAGGGCAAAAGGACTGCCTGAAGGTTCTGTCGTCAGGAGGCATGCCTTAAGAAACGCCTTGTTGCCGGTGGTGACCGTTGCCGGGGTTCAAATCGGGTTCCTTTTCTCCGGCACCATAGTCATCGAGACATTATTCAACGTCCCAGGCATTGGCAGAGGACTTATACGGGCCATAACCATTCGGGACTTACCCATGATACAGGCTTACGTCATGTATTTTGCCCTTATCGCTCTTATTGCCAACCTTATTGTGGACGTGACTTACGCCTGGCTTGATCCACGGATCAGGTACGGATAAAAACGTGGAGTAACAAATGACTTTGGAATCTAAAGCATTAGCAATAGCGCCACGGTTTGGGTCTGGAGTTGTCACCAAGAAACTCCGGTCTTGGGTACTGTTCATGCGGACAAAGCCCCTTGGGGGGTTTGGGCTAATCATAGTGTTCGTTGTTCTATTCATTGCTTTGACTGCTGACATTATCTCCCCATTCGATCCATTAGGGTTGTCCAGTAATGTTCTAGTGAGCCCCAGTGGCGAGCACGCCTTTGGGACAGACCGGTTGGGTCGCGACATCCTGAGCAGAGTCATACATGGTTCCCGAATTTCGATATACGTTGGGCTAACGTCCATGCTGGCTTCATCCATCGCGGGCGCATTCATTGGCACGGCCAGCGCCTACTTCGGTGGGAAGACTGATATAGTTGTCCAGCGGTTCATTGACGCCACCGCCGCATTCCCAACCCTTCTTTTGGCTCTAGCACTTACTGCGGCCTTTGGCTCTTCGTTGAACAATATTATCTTTGCTCTGGTGATAGTATTTACTCCACGCGTGGCCCGCGTTGTCCGGTCGGTCTCACTGAGCATAAAAGAGACTCCCTACGTAGAGGCTGGCAGGGCCATAGGCGCCTCGGATCTCCGTATTATGCTGCGCCACGTTCTGCCCAATACCTTCGCATCTCTGATTGTGGTGTCCACCTCTTTGATTGGGAGTGCGGTTCTCATAGAAGCGTCTCTCAGCTTCCTTGGTGTGAGCGGCTTGCCTGCTTCAGTAATCTCTTGGGGTAGCATGCTGGGTGGGGATGTTCTCATAGACTTTCCCAACGCGCCTTGGGTCGGTATCGCCCCCGCAACGGCGCTCACCGTAGCCGTCTTTGGTGTAAATGTGCTGGGAGACGCCTTGCGCGATGTCCTGGACCCCAGGCTTAGGGGCACTCAGGGTGCAGGAGCCGGGACTTAAGAGCTACTCTCCGGGGTTAGGAGGGCGCCGTAGGTGCCAACCAGTCGCCTTCTCGTAGGCGTGGGCCACCTTGAGCATAGTTGCCTCGTCGAACCACTTTCCGGCCACCTGGAGCCCAATTGGTGTGCCCTCGCTACTGAAACCGCCTGGCAGCACCATCGCTGGTAGGCCCGTCAAACTGTAGGTGTTGGTGTACCCGTCCTGTAATTCACGGTTGTTCACTTCCATGCCGTCAACAACGGTGC
The DNA here is from genome assembly GCA_963582565.1 of Dehalococcoidia bacterium. Lineage (GTDB taxonomy): Bacteria > Chloroflexota > Dehalococcoidia > Lucifugimonadales > UBA1127 > UBA1127. The sequence goes on from CAUZTE010000166.1 coordinate 4,076, forward strand.
TATCAGCGCTCACCTTGCCAGTCCGTGTTGGCGAACCAGGGCTGATGATGGCATCGAAACTCTTGAATATTTCTTTGTAGCCGTCCCTCATCAGCTTCCTCACCCTTTGAGCGTGGACATACGCGGT
>CAUZTE010000167.1:0-4196 GCA_963582565.1 Dehalococcoidia bacterium
TCGCATGCCCTTCCTGGAAGAGTTCGCCCAAAAGCATGACCTGCATATCGTGTCCATCGAAGACCTCATCGCGTATCGTCGACAGCATGAACAACTGGTTGAACGCGTAGCAGACGCAAAGCTGCCAACCCGCTATGGTGACTTCATAACCGTCGCGTACAGCAGCATGGTAGACGCAGATGAGCACATCGCCCTGGTTATGGGTGACATAACCCCGGATGAGCCGACCCTGGTGCGTGTCCACAGCCAGTGCACTACTGGAGACATCTTTGGGAGTCTGCGATGTGACTGCGGCCCTCAGATGGATATGGCGCTAGAGGCCATCGCCAAAGAGGGTAAGGGCGTCTTCCTGTACATGCGTCAGGAAGGCAGAGGTATCGGCCTTCACAACAAGATCAAGGCGTACGCCCTACAGGACAACGGCATGGACACGGTAGAAGCCAATGTTGAGCTAGGATTTGCTCCGGACCTTCGCTGGTATGGCATCGGCGCTCAGATCCTGGTTGATCTGGGAGTCAAGAAGCTACGGCTGCTGACGAATAACCCCAAAAAGGTAGTTGGCCTTGAGGCATACGGGTTGGAGTTGGTGGCCCGAGTACCCGTGGTGATTCCGCCCAACCCAGAAAACGAGCAGTATCTCGAGACAAAGCGATTAAAGATGGGGCATATCCTTGAGGAGCCGCTAGGCTAACCGAGCAACGATGACCTAGGTTCAGGAGACTCACACAGACCTCTGGAGGCAAGGTGGCTAAGGAACTAAATGGAGAACCCAAAGGGGATGGTGTAAGGATAGCGATTGCCATCTCTCGGTTCAATGAAGAGATAACCCTGCGTCTGCTTGAAGGCGCATTGATGGCTATGCAGGAGCACCATATTGAGGATGACAACCTCACCCTGGCCTGGGTGCCTGGAGCATTTGAGCTTCCGCTCATCGCGTCTACGCTGGCCAAGACCGGGAACTACGACGCCATTGTGTGTCTTGGCGTCGTCATTAAGGGAGAGACGGCTCACTTTGAACACATATCGGCTCAGGCTGCGGCAGGGATTGAGGCCGTATCCAGGGAAACGGGAATTCCTGTGATGTTTGGGGTACAGACGACGTACACTACTGAGCAGGCAATGGAACGCAGTGGCGGGACAAAGGGCAATAGAGGCTACGATGTTACCGTTGCTGCTTTGACCATGGTGGATGTCCTTAAGCAGGCAAGAGACGAAATAGACCCACCTGCGTAACAAATGAATACAGGGCCCGCGTTGGCACAGAGTACGAAGCCAACGGGAGCCAAAGTCCGTAAATGGCTATAGAGAAGCCACACATCGACAATAGAAACGGCTTGCACACGTACTGACGTACGGGCAGCCGGGAGGTTACAGTGAATTATTGGATGCTGTCCATGTCAGAAGAACATTTCGACGTCACCAGAGCGCAAGGGTACAACGTCCAGGGGTTCGGGCTTCGGCAACGGCGCAAGACAGACCGGATGGTCAAGGGGGACAAGCTTCTTTTCTATGTGAAGGGGATCAGGGTCTTCCCCGTAGCAGCTACTATCATTTCCACGGTGTTTGAAGACGAGAAGCCGCTGTGGATGAGCACCCAGCCGAACGAACTATACAAGTATCGGGTTCGCACACGTGGTGACCTCATTCTTCGTCCAGAGCAGTACTTGCAGGCTATCCAGATAGCTCCAAGGATGGAGTACGTGCGAAGATGGCCACCGGAAATGTGGCCTCATGCGTTTTTCGAGGAACTGCACCTGCTGCCGCGGAAAGACTTTGAGCTCATTGAAGAAGAGATGCGCAAAGTCCTGAGAGGACAAGGCCCGACTCAATCAGTCCCTGTCCGTCCTGTCTCTTTGGTGAGTGATATCCGCGATATGGGACCACAGGATTCAGAAGCTGCACCAGCGTAAGATACGCTCCTCAGCTCTGAACCCTGCCTTCCCTCTACTTATCGAGACTTCCCGGCTTTGTCCAGAGGAGCCAACTCCTTGGTGAACACCTCGTCGAAGAGTTGCTGAAGTTGAATCAAGCAATCGTCGCAGGGGCGCTCAGCCTCAGAAGCCGATGTGTAGACCTTGAGGTTCTCTGTTGTCGTGATGTTCGGCAGGATGGAGCACACCGATGGCTCTGTCAGCGCGAAGGTGATGGCAATCTGATCCAGGTCCAATGGGTGATGGTTCTGCAGGAACCGCAGTTCTTCCAGCTTACGAACGGCCTCATCAAGCCAAGCCTGATTCCTGTGCGCCCTATGATCGCCTTCCTCAAAGACCGGAGGCGTGTTACGGAACTTCTCCGTCAGAATCTCAGAAGCATGGGGCACCCGGGAAAGCAATCCGATATTGTTCTCCTGGGCTATGGGGAAGAAATCCCTTGCAGGCTGCTGCTCAATGATGCTGTAGATGATCTGAACAGACGCACCATCGCGTTCTTTCATGAAGGTCTCGCCCTCTTCAAACCAACCAATGTCCGGGCCTAGGGCTGCGCCGTAGTATCGGATCTTGCCCTCTGCCTTCAAGTCTTCAAGGGTTGCAAAGACATCATCGCGCTGGATGGCTGTCACCCGTGGGTTGTGCAATTGGTACAGATCAATGTAGTCAGTCTTGAGGCGTCGGAGGCTTTGCTCGCAAGCATAGCGTATGAAATCCGGCTCAAACTTCTGCGGGCGCTCCTTGTGGCCTTCCCTGGGGGTTGGGTCGTAGATGTCATAGCCGAACTTTGTGGAGTAGATGACCTCTTTGCGATGAGTGCTCATCGCCTTGGCAAGGACCTCTTCGCCGTACCCGTCGCTATAGGTGTCAGCGGTGTCATAAAGGGTCACGCCCAATTCAAATGCATCTTGCAGGAGCTTGATGCCGTCTTCAGGCTCGATTTTACCCCACCAGTTGGTGGCCACAGTCCAAACACCAAAACCGACTTCAGATACGATGAGATCAGATTTACCGAGTTTCTTGTACTGCATTGTTGAACCTCTACTGCAAATTCATGAGACCACCTGCATGGCAATGCTGACAACAGGCACACACCCAGTATAGACCAGATGCATGGAGAATCAGCAAAGGGCTGCGTCTCAGGAAGATAGTAGCAGAGCTATCAAGCACGGACTATGGAGGCAGGCACCAACGTCCGAATCTAGACCGCTACGGGGTTCAACGTGAGCTTTCCGTCTCTGCGCTGGAGGTAGCCTCCCCTGGTCTCAACGCCGTGAGAGAAGAGCAGCAGCCAACCATCGCGCTCTGCAGTGGCAAGGAGGTCACGCTTTTGCTCCAGCGTGCTCTCCGGATACTGGTCCAGCGATGAGATGGTTGGGAGCCCCAGGTGGAACGCGGACGGAACCAGGTCACCAAGGTATGCGAACCGACTTCCGAGTTGCTCCGCTACCACCACCTGGTGACCGATGCAGTGGCCGCCGGTGACCTTTACGTTGACCCCCGGTAGGATTTCGTAGTCGCCATCCAGGAACTCAATCTGCCCAGCTTTTTCAAGTGGAAGATAGTCCTCAGGACGGAAGGAGCCTTTACCCAACTCGTTAGGTGTAAGGGCATCATCCCAGGCGTCACGCTGAACCAGGTATCGTGCGTTTGGGAAGGTGGGCACGGTATCGCCGTTGCGTACCCTGCGAGTGCCTCCACCGGCATGCATGTCATGGAGGTGGGTCAGGACGACAAAGTCAATGTCCTTGGGCGTCAAATCCATATCCCGCAGCTCTTTTTTCAAGCGGTTGGCATTCAGCCCGGTGCTTTCACGTTCTTCATCATCGTGCTTTGAGCCTGCGCCCACATCAACAAGGATGTTCTTGTTGTTTGATTGAATCAAAAGGGAGTTGATGCCCCAACGCACGCGATGCCTGCGATCGGGCTTTACCATTGTCTCCCACGCAACTCTGGGAACCTGCCCAAATATTGCGCCACCATCAACTTTTACAGCTCCGTCATTCAACAGATGGATGCCCATTTCTTTCATCTGCATAACACTCTCCCATTACACCTAGGTGGCATAGCACAACCACCGTAGCGTACGCTGCTTTGTTCGACTTTCAGGCTGCCACCCATCAATTTGGTTGGCTGGGAACCCACTAAACTTAGCGGGTACAACACAACTAAAACTAGGGATAACCTGCTGGTCTTTGCAGACTTTAGAAGCCGCCAGAAGGCGTGTCAAGAGAACGTGTGTACTCCCCACATAGCGATTCCTCCCAA
>CAUZTE010000168.1:0-4191 GCA_963582565.1 Dehalococcoidia bacterium
AGTTTTTTTGTAGTTCTTGTATCTTCGGTAGCTATGACTTCAACGTCACGTAACACCCGTAAAGCACGGGCGGACATGTCTTCCAGGTTCCCAATGGGCGTACCGACCACGTAAAGAGTTGGCATTCATCCACACTTCAGCTAGTAATCTGTGATTGCTCAAATAGAAATATTACATCATTGGTCGGGCGTTTGGTTCAACTCCAAGGTGATCCCGTCAGGGTCTACAAAGTAGCAGGCCAGGGGTCTTTCCGGGGCGGGGCGCATCGGCTCACCCTTGAAAGTGACGCCCTTGGCCTTGAGAGCTTCATACGTCGCCTGCACATCATCCGTATTGAACGCTATGTGGGCCACGCCAACATTACAGGTAGGGAGTGGTAGCTGTTGCCCTTTGGGTTCCACGTACTGGATCAACTCCAATCGGAAGCCATCCAGCGTCAAATGGGCCATCTTCAGTTGTGCACCAGGCATAGCCACTATCTGCTCTATTGCATCACCTTCCAGCTCGTAGACACGATCAACAGTGAAGCCGATCACGTCTGTATAGAAGGCGACAGATCGTTCACGGTCGCTCACGGTGAAACTCGTGTGGTTATGGCCGGTTATCACGCCGCTAGACATCCCTACCCCCCTCGCGTATGCTCCGTGCAGCCTCGCTGGTGTCCTACGACGCGAGGCTAATCCGATGCTATCAGAGGTAGCCAACAATGACCATCGCATCCAAGATTCAGAAGGCAATGGAAGGTCAGTCCTGGATACGTCAAATGTTTGAGCTTGGCATTCAGATGAAGCAAGAGCACGGTGCGGAAAAGGTCTTCGATCTCTCGCTGGGCAACCCCATCCTAGAGCCGCCGGAATCCGTCATCAAGGCGCTCCAGCGGATACTGGCCGACCCGCCGCCAGGGATGCACCGCTATATGCCCAACGCCGGGTTCCCGGAGACCCGCGCCGCTATTGCCGCTCACCTTGCCAAGCAGATGAATCTGCCGTTCGCTACAGGCCATATCGTCATGACCTGCGGCGCAGGTGGGGCATTGAACGTCATTTTTGAGTCCATCCTAGATCCGGGCGATGAGGTCATCATCTTTGCACCCTACTTCCCGGAATACCCCTTCTATATTGCGAACCACGGGGGCGAGACTCGCATTGCCCCTACGGACTCCTCATTCCAGCTTGACCTGGAGGCGCTCCGACCGTTGCTGACGGCTCGCGCAAAAGCGGTTCTCGTCAACTCGCCCAACAATCCCTCAGGCGCAGTGTACTCCGCAGCGTTACTGGGCCAGCTTGGCAAGCTCCTGGCAGAGACCGAGGCCAAACACAACAGCACGATTTATCTCATCAGCGACGAACCTTATGCCCAACTTACTTACGACGGCGTGAAGGCACCACCGATCTATAACGCGCACCCCCGGTCGATAGTAGCTACGTCATTCTCCAAGAACCTGGCGTTACCCGGAGAGCGCATCGGTTACATTGCGGCGAACCCTGCCTGCCCCGATGTGTCTACGCTTGTGGACGCGTTCACCTACTGCAATCGCGTGTTGGGCTTCGTCAACGCGCCTGCATTGATGCAATTGTTGGTCAAAGAAGCGCTGGATGAAAGCGTGGATGTGGGTTGGTACGAGCGGAAGCGCGACTATCTCTACAAAGAGTTGACTGAAATGGGATACGAGTTGGTGAAACCTGAGGGGGCATTTTATGCGTTCCCGGCTTCACCAATCCCTGACGATGTTGCCTTCGTCCAGGAGTTGCTGAAGTGGAAAGTGCTGGTTACGCCAGGGACGGGGTTCGGGTCGCCTGGGTACTTCCGCATCTCCTTCTGCCTTGAGGATTGGGTGCTTGAAGGAGCGATGGAAGGGTTTCGAGAAGCCATCAAAGCGCATAAACCAGGGTAAGACCCTGGACCCACATGACCGAACGATGTCCTACTGCTATGCAAGCTCACGGTTTTTCCCTATGTGGCTTTGCGAACTCTTCTTACGCCCAGCGTAACGATTAGGCGTCGGCAAAGGGCAATAAACAAGGGGGGCCAGTATGGCCCCCCTTGTTACGGCTTACCCATCTCTGTAGGCGGAAGTACCCCGAAGGTTACTTCAGGCCCCCCAGAGATGGAGCCGTGGACATTCTGCTACTACTTGCCATAGGCTCTCACCTCCTTTCCACTGGTGACTACGCTAGCACAACCTTTTGGCTTAAACAAGAGGGGGTTTTCCTCAATTTGACGCCCTACGGGCCTACGGGTAATCTATGTTGTAATGGTGCCTAGCGAGGATACTGACCAAGATTCACGGTCCACGCCCCTGCAGTGGCATCACCTCCAGTAACGACGACACCATCGGCGTACCATCGTGCTCAAGCATTGCGTAGGAAGGAGAACGGCTTGGCCCTTTTCAATCGTGGCGACCGTTCTCAATCGAACGATGAAGCCGTTGAGCCCGTTCCGGACACGGTGATTTCGACCGACACAAGCGATAACGACTATTTCACTCCTACCAGGTACACGGGGACCTTCGCGTCGTTCCACTATTCAGACTTCCGTCTTCTCTGGATAGGCCAACTTGGTTGGTCCGGCGCCAACTGGATGGAGCAGGTGGCCCGCAACTGGCTTATATGGGAGTTGACGGGTTCAGGGGTCGCCCTGGGATTGGTCAACCTGTTCCGAGCGCTGCCACAACTGTTCATGGCCCTGCCCTCCGGTGTGGTAGCAGACAGGTTCAACAAGAAGTACGTGCTCATGGCATGCCAGTCCGTCACGATGAGCAGCTATGTAATCCTCACCGCACTGGTCTTCACAGATCTCATCCGGGTTTGGCACATCTATGCCTTCTCATTCCTCATGGGCATATCCATGGTGTTCAACCAGCCTGCCCGCAATGCACTCATCCCCAGCCTAGTGCCAAAGATAAACATGATGAACGCCTTTGCACTCAACCAGGTAGCTATGAATTCCATGCGTGTCATCGCTCCCGGGATAGCAGGCTTGATGATTTGGCTCCTGAGCACCAAGTCCGCTTACGCAGGGGCAGTGATCCTATTCACCATAGTCATCGTCACCACAATTATGCTCGATGCGCCCAGAGCCAAGAGCGTGAGCAAGACCAGCAGTGCTGGTGGCCAGTTAAAAGAAGGCCTCTCCTACGTGGTCGGCAATAAAAACATCCTGGTAGTGATGATCGTGGCACTGGCGGTGTTCACATTCGTGATGCCCTACAACACCCTGATGCCCATCATGGCAGATGAGGTACTGAAGGTAGGTGCATTTGGCTTTGGACTCCTCCTGTCAGTAGCAGGCATCGGCGCACTGGTCGGTGGACTTGCCGTAGCCTCGTTCAACGACATCCGTCATAAGGGGATGCTGTTTCTCCTGTCATCTTTTGGATATGGGTTCGCTGTATTCCTCTTGGGCCTCTCGCCCCACCTTGGCCTTGGTATAGCATTGCCCATCATCGTGATGCTTTTCATTGGCGCAGCCCAGGCCATATTCATGACTGCAGGCAACGTTGCGCTGCTTGCACAAGCGCCAGAGGACCTGCGTGGAAGAGTCCTCAGCGTCTACAACCTAGACAGAGGCCTTATGCCGCTCGGCTCTATGGGCGGTGGGGGCCTAGCAGACGCGTTCTCAGCCACAACAGCACTCATGATGATGGGCGGAGTTGCTGCACTGATGGTTGCGACTGTAGGCGTGTTTTCTTCCCGTATCCGCAGACTGTAATCCTCTTTTGGTGCCCAACACCATTTTTAGCTTGACCCACAAGTGCTACCATGGCTTGGTGCCCGTAGCGGCATGAGGTAAATTAGTGTCATTGTTTGGCCGAGGAAACGACAAGGAAGATGCGCCTTCTGAATCAGAAGGCGCTGCGTCTGCTTTGGAGGATACTGAGGACGGCATCTCTCCTGTCAAACCCGGTAAGGGCGGTGTCTTTGCTTCTTTCCAGTACCGCGACTTCCGCTACCTCTGGCTAGGTCAGATCTCCCAGGCGTTAGCCCTTTGGATGGAGCAGATTGCCCGCCCACTGCTGATCCTCTCGCCCATCATCAATGGTTCAGCTGTCCACCTGGGTTTGGTATTCGCGGTTCGCACGGCCCCCCAGCTTGGTATGGGAATCTTTTCGGGGGTCATCGCGGACTGGTACGACAGACGCACCATTTTGCTGGTTGCGAAAACAGGGTCTGCTACCCTGAACTTTGCCCT
>CAUZTE010000169.1:0-4168 GCA_963582565.1 Dehalococcoidia bacterium
CCTTTCCGCCAACATGCCCGAGTTCGGCGACGCCGATTTCTCCTGGCGAGAGTTCTACCGTCGCAACAACGATGAACTGGTGGCAACGTATGGGAACCTGGTGCATCGCGTCCTGACGCTGACCCACCGCAACTTCGACGGGTTGGTGCCACAGCCGGGAGCGCTGGACGATGACGACAAAGCGCTCATGCAAAAGGCGAATGACACGCTGGATGACGTCGCAAATAGCTTATCGATACCCCGCTTCCGCGAGGCGATAGGCAAGGCGATGGCCCTTGCAGGGGAAGCCAACCGCTACGTCGATCTAAAAGCGCCGTGGAAGACAGCCAAAGACGACAAAGAACGCACAGCCACCACGCTGAGCACCGCTCTGTATGCGATATCGGCGCTAAAGACAGTCCTTTGCCCGTTCATTCCACAGGCAAGCGAGCGGTTGCATGTGTTGCTGGGTTTCACGACTGAGGTCACGGCTGACGGATGGGTCGTCACGGCGCCACCTGTCGGGCAGGCACTCCAGGAACCGAAGCCAATGTTCACGAAGCTTGACGAGGACATCGTCGAAAAGGAAACCGCCTTGCTACACGCCCAGAGCGTGGGTTAGGGTATACACGATGGAGACTGCCCTCAGCTTCTATGCTCCTATCCAGGGCGAACTCAAGCAGGTTGAAAACGGCCTCAAAGGCGTTGTACACACCGGCATGGGCTCAACGGACGCGCTGATAAGCCACGTTGTTGATGTTCAGGGCAAGCGTGTGCGATCCGCAATCACGCTCCTAACGGCTAAAATGCTCGGTTGCCATGACGAAGGACCCGTATTGATGGGCACCGCCGTTGAACTGCTTCACCTTGCCACACTCCTTCACGATGACACGATAGACAACGCCGATGTCCGCAGAGGCCGTGCAACTCTGAGCAGCCTGGAGGGGGCCGAAATAGCGGTATTGGTGGGTGACTTTCTTTTCGCAGCATCTGCAGTCAAGGTGTGCGATACCCAGAATATCCGTGTGATAAGACGCTTTTCAGAAACCATCATGGATCTTTCCAGTGGGCAGCTGACGGAGCGCTTCATGGTCAATGAATGGCAGCAGACCATGGATCAGTACATGGAGCGGATTTACAAGAAGACCGGCTCGCTTTTTGCCACGGCATCGGAGGCAGGAGCTATTTTGAGCGGCGCTGACGAAACCACAATCAAGCAGATGCGCAGCTTTGGGGAAAACCTTGGCACCGCTTTTCAAGTCGTCGACGATATTCTTGACTTCGAGGGGACTGCGGCCGAAATAGGAAAGCCAGTGGGCAACGACCTCGCCTCCGGGACATTGACGCTTCCAGCACTTTTACTGGTTGAGCGGTACCCGGAGAACAACCCCGTTGTTGCTTTATGTCAAGGTATTGAACGCGAGGAGAACATCAAACGCGCTGTGGATATGATGCACAACACGGGTGTCATCGATGATGCGTACAAAGTCGCGGAGGAGCTTCGAGTGAAGGCCAACGCTTCTCTTGACGGCATGCCCGACTCTGATGCCAAGCAGGCGCTCCTTGAGCTCAGCGATTTCGTACTAGCTCGCCACGTTTAACCAGGGCGATATCCTAGACCCATCTGGCCCAACCCATTGGCATAGCTCTGTGGTATAGTCCATCTTAGCTACATTACTGGAGGTTTCCATGCCACAGTTTTCTCTAGGTGAGAAGGTCAAGGTTTCCAAAGCTGCCGCCGCTGAAGGGAGCAATTCCAACTTTGTCGGCAAGGTGGGTACAGTAGAACGGAATCAGCAGGTAGGCCCAGGCGGGTTTGTCGTTGACGTTGCTTTTGATGGACAAGCAAACACTGCATCATTCTGGGAGCGGTGGCTGGAAAAGGCCTAACTCAGTAAAAACTCGATTGGACAGAGAGTCGCTCGATGCTATTGGTAGCGGGCGGCTCTTTTTACATGCCTCCGTTGACCTGGATAGTCTGGCCCGAAACGTAATCGGCATCCTCCGATGCCAGGAACGCGATTACCCTCGCCTGGTCTTCAGGCTTTCCCAGCCGCCTGAGGGCGATGTCAGCCATGTACGCCTCTTGCTCCTCCGGCGTCCTCACAGCCCATCGCAGCTGCGCCACACGCTCCGTCATGGTGGTGTTGGGCGCTATGGCGTTCACGTTAACACCGTAGGGGCCCGCTTCCTTGGCGATACGCGTTGTCATGGCGATGATGCCAGCCTTGGCGGCGGCATATGCGGCGGTGTTCAGGTTGAGTCCAGTGGCTGAGCGTGAAGAGATGTTGACGATCTTGCCGGAGCCCTGCTCCTTCATGTGCGGCAGGACTTCCCTACAGAACAGGAACGTGGCGTCCAGGTTGAAATCCATGACCCTTTTCCACTCTTCAAGGCTCAGTTCCTCTATGGGCCGCTTGGTCTCCGGGATGATGGTACTCCCGCCGATGCAGTTCACCAGGATGTCTATCCTGCCCCATCGATCAAGCACAGACTGCACGGCACTCTTGACGTCCGTTGGGTTAAAGGCATCCGCCATGACAGGCACGACCTGACCAGGCAACGCGTCTGTTGTCTCTGCAAGGGCCTCAAGAGCGGCTTCGTTGTTGTCGAGGGCAGCTACGTTGCCGGATTCCCCCGCGACGATACGCACTGTCGCGCTTCCGATGCCACCGGCGGCTCCGGTGATGAGGGCTATCTTGTTCTCAAACCGCATTGTTTCTCCTGGCGCCTAGACGGGAGCGTTCTCCGTAGTAGCTGCAGCAGCCTGTTCATCTGCATGATAGGAGCTACGCACCAGCGGTCCGGATGCGACATGTCGGAAGCCCATTGCCATGCCGATGTCCGCAAGTTCTTGGAACTCATCAGGAGTATAGAAGCGATCCAGCTTCCAATGGATCTTCGTGGGGCGTAGATACTGCCCGATGGTTAATAATTGGCAGTTCGCCCCCCGCAGGTCTTCCATCGTCCGTTTGATATCGTCAGTCGTCTCACCAAGCCCCACCATGATGCCCGACTTGGTGGGGATGTGCGGAGCCATTTCGGCAGAGCGCCGCAGCAGGCGCAGTGAGCGATCGTAGTCGCCCTTCGGCCGTACCTGCCGGAAGACGTTTCGCGTCGTTTCGATGTTGTGGTTCAACACTTCGGGACCGGCATCAAGCACGGTCTTCAGGTCATTGTCGACCCCAAGAAAGTCAGGTGTGAGTACTTCCACCTTGCAGTCGGGCAGGGCGTCATGGATACGGGTGATGCACTCAGCAAAGACCGATGCGCCACCATCGGGAATGTCTTCTCTCGTCACAGAAGTTATGACGCAGTACTTAAGCCCCAATTTCGCCACTGTACTGGCGAGTCGAGCAGGTTCATCGGTGTCCAGGGCGTTCGGTCGACCCGTAGTCACGGCGCAGTACTGGCAGGCCCACGTGCATATCTCGCCGAGGATCATGAATGTGGCTGTGCCGCGCTCCCAGCAATCGCCGATGTTGGGACAGTGTGCCTCCTCGCAGACGGTGTGCAACTCATTACGTTTCACTAGGTTCAATAGCTTGAGGTAGTTCGGTGCACCCGGCGCGGGTACTCTCATCCATTCGGGTAGCCTTCGTTCAGCAACCATAGGGTACTCCTTCATTGGTTGCCGACATGATACCACCAGTAAGGGCAAGCCCTTAACCCCAATGCCCTGACGGTCTTTGCAATGAAGTTTAGACATTGACAGATGTTTCGTAGATTGCCCCGCTACTGAACTAGCCTGCTACAATGTCCGCGGAGGTACGATTCCCTATGCCAGACACCGTCAGAGTTCGCTTTGCCCCAAGCCCCACGGGTGACCCCCATGTGGGCAACATCCGTACTGCCCTCTTCAACTGGCTCTTTGCCCGTCACCACGGTGGTTCGTTCATCGTTCGTGTTGAGGACACAGACCAGGAGCGGAAGGTCGAAGGTGCGCTGGAATCCATTCTGGCATCGCTGAAGTGGATGGGCATGGAATGGGACGAGGGCCCTGAAGGTGATGCAGAAGGCAGCCGCGGCCCCCACGGCCCGTACTTCCAGTCACAGCGACTCCACATGTATAACGAAGCAGCCGATGTACTCCTGGCCAAGGGCGATGCGTACACCTGCTTCTGCACTCCGGAACGCCTCGACGCGATGCGCAAGGCACAGACCGAGGCTAAAACTCCTCCCGGCTACG
>CAUZTE010000170.1:0-4162 GCA_963582565.1 Dehalococcoidia bacterium
GGTCTCTACTTCCCTGGTCAGGAACCGCTGGTAGTAGGTGGTGTACTCTCCTTTGTTGCGGAACCGCTTGTGCCGCCTGTTAAGCAGCCTGCCCACCGTAACGCCCTGCACTCGAACAACAGCACGTACCAGCGCCCGCTCCAGCGTGTATGCGGAAGCGTCAGGGTCTGTGTGTGCGCCGCCTTCGGGCTCAGGGACTACCGTATCGATGATCTTCATCTCCAGGCCGTCCATTGCAGTCAGGCGAAGGGCCTCTGCTGCATCGGCGGCTCGGCTGTCGTCTCGAAAGAGCACTGACGCAGCGGCTTCCGGGGACACAGGCGCGTAGATAGCGCCTTCCAACATCAGTATCCGGTCGGCAATGCTCAGGGCCAGACCGCTCTCTCTGCCACCCTCGCTCAGAATTACGGCCACCGTGGGCACGGGGAGGTTGGCCATCGTTGCTATAGTCGTCGCAATGGCATGTCCCAAGCCGCCTTCTTCGGCCTCGAGGGTTTGGGCTGGCCCTGCCGAGTCAATAAGCGTGATGAGGGGAATGCCGAACTTGACCGCCATGTTCATGGCCCGTTGGGCCTTACGGAAGCCGTCAGGGCCAATGTAAGGTCCCTGGGGCTCCCCTGCTGGCCTTGGTGTGCGCTGCTGGGCAATGACCATGACGCTTGCGCCGTACAGGTCACCTACGCCGCAGACGATGCTGGTATCGTCTGCGTTCAATCGATCTCCGTGGATCTCCACAAACCCGCCGAATACCCTTGAGATGTAGTCGCGGGCCGTGGGGCGTTCGGGGTGCCGGGAGCGCTGGACAGCTTCCCACGCAGTTATCGTACCTTTTGGCTTCTGTTCACGTCCTCTTGGCCTGAGGAGCCGCACTCTGGTCTTAGCGGGCACCAGACGTCGCATAAGGGACGCCAGGGTGCCCCTGAGCTCCTCTCGGTCGACTACAGCGTCCAACATGCCGTGCTTAAGGTGGGATTCAGCGGTGTGTGAGTCCACAGGTAACGGCTGGTCCGCCATCTCCTGAAGGATACGCAGCGGGGCAAAACCCATCAGCGCGCCCGGTTCCGCCAGCAGTACGTCTGCCATGTTGGCAAAGCTGGCGAATGACTGGCCCGTGGTGGGATTGGCGAAGACGGCTATGTACGGAAGGCCCTTCCTGTGCAATGCGTTGACGGCTGTGGCAGTCTTGGCCATCTGCATCAGGGAAAGCGCACCTTCTTGAAGCCGTGCTCCACCGCTGGTGACGATGGCTATGAGCGGTACTCGCTTTTTGCTGGCGAGTTCACAGGCCAGAGCCACCTTTTCGCCGACCACCAGGCCCATGCTGCCGCCCAGGAAGCTGAAGTCCAGGGCTACTACCACAATTGAGATGCCTTCGATCTTGCATTGGCCCACAACAGCGGCTTCTGTCAGGCCTGTGTTGCGCTGTGTGTTGTAGAGATGGCTTCTGTACGTGATTTTGCCGGTGAATGCCAGCGGGTCAATGGAGCTGATGGTGCGGAACTTTTCCTTGAAGGTCTTTGGGTCTGCAAGGAGTTGTATGCGTTCATGGGCGGTGATGCTGTAGTGGAATCGGCATTGCGGGCACACTCGAGCTTGCTGATAGAGCGTGGACTCCACGAGCAAGGCGTCGCATACCAGGCAGTGTTCCTGGGCAAGCGAACTCTGGCCGCTGAGGTTTCCCCTCCGCCATAACAACACGCTTAGAACGTCTGTTAGTCCTCTTGCCACTCGTAATCCCCTTGCCCTAGTACCTCACCTGATGCCAACGCGATCCACTTGCTTCTATAACGACTCCACATACATGGGGTTAGCCGGGTGTTATGACCTCACGCGATTTGCCCGGGTCTCCTGGCCCCACGATGCCCCTGTCCTCAAGGTGATCCAGTAGGTTTGATGCCTTGGAATACCCTATGCGGAGTTCTTTCATCAACGAGTTCGCAGAAACGCTCTTATGTGAAAGCGCATAACTCATGGCTTTCTGAAGGTCATCATCATCATCATCTGAGTCGTCAGGAGCAAGGTCAACCTGTACCGAGGGCAACATCTGACCCTTCCCCTTCTGTTTCTGCCAGAAAGACACGATGCCATCTACTTCTTCGTCGGAGATGTAGGTGCCCTGCACTCGCTTGGGCTTGGCAGCGTTGGTGGGCATGAAGAGCATGTCCCCCCGACCTAGAAGCTTCTCGGCGCCGGCTCCGTCCAACACTGTGCGGGAATCGATCTGCGACGATACTGCGAAGCTTGCCCTGCTGGGGAAGTTTGCCTTGATCAGGCCTGTCAGGACGTCCACGGATGGCCGTTGTGTGGCCACTACCAGGTGGATGCCCGTTGCCCGGCCAAGCTGTGCCAGGCGACAGAGCGCGAACTCAACATCTCCCGGAGAGGTCATCATCAGGTCTGCAAGCTCGTCGATGACCAGCATCAGATAAGGAATCCGGTCTTCCTGCTTGGGAACCTTGTCGTTGTAGCCCTGGATGTTGCGGGCACCGATTGCCTCGAAGCGCTTGTAGCGTGACTGCATCTCGGCGATAAGGGCGTGGAGCGCAGGTACAGCCTGCTCTGCTTCAACCAACACGGGGCCAGCAAGGTGGGGCAACCCGTTGTAGGCGGTAAGTTCGACACGTTTGGGGTCAACCAGGTACATCTGAAGGTCAAGGGGCGTCAGCTGCATCATCAGAGAGCAGATTATGGTGTTGATACAGACGCTCTTGCCGCTGCCGGTTGCGCCCGCAATCAGGATGTGTGGCATATCTGCCAGGTCTGTGATGACCGGCTCGCCGCCGCTACCCAGCCCCAGGGCGATTGGCAGCTTTCCCTTCTTCTGTAAGTCCTGGAATGCGGTGCTTTCTAGAATGGAGCGGAGTGTCACTATATCTCTACGGGAGTTAGGCACTTCAAGGCCCACAAAAGACTCACCGGGTACCGGAGCTTCAAACCGCAGGCTAGGTGCGGCTAGCGCCAGTGCAAGGTCCTTCTCTCTCGCCAGGATGTGATCGACTTTTACGCGGGTCTTCTCTTCAACGCGGGCGCTGATGAGCTTGCCGTCCTCGCTGCGGGCCTGTGAGCCGTCAGGATTGCGTTCCTTGACCTCACGATAGCGTCTGACCCAACCAGGAACCAGGCCGTATTGGGTGACCACGGGGCCGGGCCTAATCTCTTTGACTGTGACTTCAATATTGTACTCACCCAGCGTCTGCTCGATGAGTCGAGCGACCGCTTGGTGCTCCTCTTCCGAGACCGAGCGATGCGCGACGACGTTGAGCGATTCCAATGGAGGTAGCTGCCACTTGGACTTGGTAGAGCTAATCCTGCCCCCGCTACGGGCCTCTTTGCTACTCAGGTCAATCACCACAGGCTGAGCCTTGTCCCCGGCGATTTCATCGTCCAGGTCCTCGTCCGGCTCAACAACTACGGATTCAACGTCTTCGTCCTCATCCACGTAGGTGTCGTCAGTCAGACTGGCTTCAATGGTCACAGCATCTGCGTCATCGTCTTCAAGGACGAATGCCTCTTCATCATCGTCGTCCTCTTCCTCGAGTAGTGTTTCTTCCTCTTCATCTTCCTCTTCTAGTTCTAGTTCGAGGTCAACATCGTCCTCTTCATCCTGTAGCCAGGGTGGGAGGATCTGCCCCTCCAGGGAGGGAACCGCCACATCGTCAATGAGATACGGTTCCGTGATTGCCACGCCCCTGTCGTCTGCGGGCTCGTATGCAAAGGCTAATGCGGGCTCCGGGTACTCCTCGACTGCCGACGCACTACGACTGAACTTAGCTTTGGCAGACCGGATTGCCCAAGCTGAGCCCGTGACGATCCAGGCTAGGAGAATCAGGTGGATAGGGTAGCGTCGATACTTCGCCAAGGCCGCCTGCGCTAAGCGCAAGACCCTGTTCGTTATCGAGAGTATTCCTAATCGCACAAAGCGAAGGGTTGAGCCGAGTTTCTGAGAACCTTCTGTGGAGCGGATGCCTATCCAAATTCCGAGTCGTTGGGCCACATTGGCTGCCTGCTGAAGCAGGTGAAGCGCTGTGCGTGGGGCGCTGAACACCAGGGCCAACGTGAAGATAAGCGCGATCCGTACCATGCCCCATGCTGCCGACGGGCCAATGACCCGCTCGCCAAAGGTGCCACCGAAGTGAGGCTCAGAGAGCTGGAGCGAACCGGC
>CAUZTE010000171.1:0-4130 GCA_963582565.1 Dehalococcoidia bacterium
TCTGGATTGCCCAGACTCGTAAGCTGACCGTCGGCGACAAGATGGCCGGGCGGCACGGCAATAAGGGAGTTGTATCCCGCGTACTGCCGGTAGAAGACATGCCTTACCTGGAGAACGGCACGCCAGTCCAGATAGTCCTGAACCCCATTGGCGTACCTTCCCGCATGAACCTGGGACAGGTGCTGGAGACCCACCTTGGCTGGGTTGCCAACTTCATGGGCTTCCGCGCAGTCAGCCCCGTATTCGATGGAGCCACAGACGCCGACATCGAGGACGGGTTGGGTAGGGTCTGGATGATTCAGACCTCCGGCGCTGTGAACTGGCACGACCCGGAAAGCCCCGAGATTGACTGGGATACGGTCTACAGCTGGATTCGAGATAAAGGCTACGAACCCGACGACCTATTTGACGAGAAGGTCCACGGTCAGGCAAGGGTCGCCTGCATGGAAATTTGGCTGAAGTACGAAGCTGGAGTGGATCCGTCTGGTATGGAATACTCCGAGATTCAAAAAGAGGCCAAACGGCTGAGTCGTGAACATGCCATGACCCCTCCCATCCTTGGCAAGATGACCTTGCGGGATGGCCGTACCGGTGAGGAATTCGCCCAGCCCGTCACGGTTGGCTACATATACATCATGAAACTCATCCACCTGGTTGAGGACAAGATTCACGCCAGGTCAACAGGCCCCTACTCCTTGATTACTCAGCAGCCGTTGGGTGGTAAGGCTCAGTTTGGTGGCCAGCGATTTGGTGAGATGGAAGTATGGGCGCTTGAGGCGTACAGCTTCGCGTATAACCTCCAGGAAATGCTCACCGTGAAGTCCGACGACGTGGTAGGACGGCAGAAGACCTATGAAGCCATCGTCAAGGGTGAAGACGTAATACACCCTGGAATCCCTGAGTCCTTCCAGGTCCTCCTGAAAGAGATGCAGGCACTCGGGCTCTCAATGGAGCTTCTCAGCGACGAGGAAGGGTTTGACCTTGAGGAGTCGCTCCACCACCCACCGTTGGGTGACGTACTCAGCGATGAGGTCGACGATTCGGACATCGCTGCCATCATTGCAGAGTTGGATCCGCCCGTCGTAGAGGCCGCTGACAGTTCAGAAACACCTGCGGCAGGGGAGCCTGAGGTCTTTGACGAACCCGAAGAGCAGAACGAAGAGAATTAACCACTCTTCCTTTAGGGGAAGGGAAGCCACAAGCGATTACGCATAAATCGATTGGCATTTTGAAGGGAGTGTGAACGGATGGCACAGAGCGGCGCGGAGTTCAACGCAATACGGATCTCATTGGCGTCGCCGGAGCAAATCCGGGCATGGTCATACGGCGAGGTCACCAAGCCGGAGACCATTAACTATCGAACATTACGCCCAGAACGCGACGGCCTTTTCTGCGAGCGCATCTTTGGTCCTACCAAGGACTGGGAGTGCGCCTGCGGTAAATACAAGAAAATCCGGTTCAAGGGTATCAAGTGCGAGCGATGCGGTGTAGAAGTCACCAGGGCCAAGGTCCGCCGTGAACGCATGGGCACCATTGAACTGGCTGCCCCGGTTGCCCACATTTGGTTCTCCAAGGGCATACCCAGTCGTCTTGGCCTCCTGCTGGACCTCTCGCCCAGAAACCTGGAACGAGTGCTCTACTTTGCTCAGTACATCATCATTGAAGTAGATACGGCCGCCAGAGACCAGGCCATCCAGGACCTGGAAGACCAGCACAACGATGGCATAAGGATGTTGCGCGAACGTGCCGAGGCTCAGGAAGCCGAAGCCGCAGAAGCTGCCGAGTCCGCTGAACCAACTGAATCCGATGCCAAGTCCACAGACGCTGAACCTGCCGAAGAGCAGGAAGCCGAACCTGCTGCGGCAACCGGCGCAACGCTGGCTGAACGTGAGACGATGCTGGAGGAAGCTTTCCAGACACAGTTGGATGACCTCCACGAAATCCAGCCGATGAAGCTTATGGTAGAAGCCCGACAACGGGAACTCTCCGACAAGTACGGCAACCTCTTCAAGTCCGGAATGGGTGCTGAGGCAATCCTGAACATCCTGAAGAACCTGGACCTGGACGCAGAGCGAGAGTTCCTGGCGATGGAGATGCACTCCACTTCAGGCCAGCGTAGGAAGAAGGCGGTCAAGCGACTTCGCCTGGTAGAGGCCTTCCGCAAGAGTACGAACCTCCCTGAGTGGATGGTTCTGTCTGCGCTGCCCGTGCTTCCTCCTGACCTTCGACCGATGGTTCAGCTGGACGGCGGACGGTTCGCCACCAGTGACCTAAATGACCTGTATCGTCGGGTAATCAACCGGAACAACCGACTCAAGCGTCTGCTTGAGTTGGAAGCGCCGGAGATCATCATTCGAAACGAAAAGCGCATGCTCCAGGAGGCGGTCGACGCCCTCATCGACAACGGACGTCGTGGCCGAGCAATCTCCGGAAGCCACAACCACAAGCTCAAGTCCCTTTCGGACCTGCTTCGCGGCAAGCAAGGCCGGTTCCGTCAGAACCTGTTGGGCAAACGTGTGGACTACTCCGGTCGTTCCGTGATCGTGGTGGGCCCCAACCTGCATCTATACCAGATGGGTCTTCCCAAGAAGATGGCCCTGGAGTTGTTCAAGCCATTCGTCATGCACAAACTGGTGGTACAAGGCTTGGCACACAACATCAAGAGCGCCAAACGTGCAGTTGAGCGCGTACGCCCTGAAGTCTGGGATGTCCTGGAAGAGGTCATTAAGGACCGCCCCGTCCTCATGAATAGGGCGCCAACCCTGCACAGGCTTGGTATTCAGGCGTTCATGCCGGTACTCATTGAGGGCAGCGCACCTCAGTTGCATCCGTTGGTCTGTTCCGCATTCAACGCGGACTTTGACGGCGACCAAATGGCTATCCACGTTCCTCTGTCACGACGCGCAGTAATGGAAGCAAAAAATGTCATGTTGAGCATCTACAACATGCTCTCCCCTGCCTCCGGTGAACCGGTGGTAGCGCCAACCCTGGACATCGTCCTTGGTTGTTACTACATGACCCTAGAAAACCCCAACGCTCTGGGTGCCGGAAAACGCTTCAGCTCTTCAGAGGAAGCACAGATGGCCCATGACGCGGAGCTCGTGAACATCCAGGCACCTATCGAGATTCTCCGAACCGATGAAAACAACGAAACGTCATGGCTGACGACCACCGTTGGTCGACTGAAGTTCCAGGAACTGCTTCCACCGACAGTAGCGGCGGATACTGGAAACTGGAACAAACTCATGGACAAAGGCACGCTGAAAGAGCTTGTCTCCCACGCCTACAACATGATTGGTAACTTAGAGACGGCGGACATGCTGGACGCCATCAAGAGCGCCGGGTTCCATTACGCCACTGTCTCCGGGATCACAATCAGCATCTCTGACTTGGAAGTACCGGAAGGGAAGGCCAAAGTCCTGGCCGGTTCGGAACTACAGATTCAACAGCTTGAAGATCAGTATCAGAAGGGCCTTATCACTGAGGCTGAGCGCTACACCCAGATTATTCGTATCTGGACAGATGCCAGTGACAGCGTGACTAAACTCATTGAAGAGGCTTTGCCCTCCTATGGTGGCATCTACATCATGGCTGTCTCAGGTACCAAAGGTAACATCAGCCAGATCAAGCAGATGGCCGGTATGCGCGGCCTTATGTCCGACCCCAAAGGATTCCTGATTCCCCTACCCGTGAAGTCCAGTTTCAGAGAGGGCCTCAGCGTCCTTGAGTATTTCATCTCCACCCATGGAGCACGGAAGGGTCTGGCTGACACCGCGTTGCGGACAGCCGATAGCGGTTATCTAACCCGTCGGATGATCGATGTGGCGCAGGATGTCATTGTTCTTGAAGAGGACTGTGAATCAGTCTCAGGCATATGGGTCCGCCATGAAGCGGAAAAGGAACGCAGCAACGCCATTGCCGCATTCTCCGATAGGCTGGTGGGACGAGTCGTTTGCTCTCCTGTTGCTGATGCATCCACCGGTGAGGTCCTGGCTGACCGAGATACTGTTCTAACGCCAGAACTGGCTAAGAGCCTCTCCGCAGATGGAGTCACAGAGATCTACGTGCGATCCCCGCTGTCATGCGAGGCTGAGCGAGGCATGTGCCGCATGTGCTATGGCATCATGCCG
>CAUZTE010000172.1:0-4126 GCA_963582565.1 Dehalococcoidia bacterium
TGGTTGGCCACCAGATGTACTTGAAGTCGCCGGTGACGTCCGCTATGCGCCCAGCAAGTGGCCCCGAAATGCCGGCAAACAGCAGCGTGGTGGTCAATGCTGCAGAACGCACGGCACCGGCGTGTTGGCGACCGAAGTAGGAGGCGTAGAGGATTCCTTGAAGGGTTCCCACTGCGTTCGTGGCCCACGCAAAGGTGAAGAAAGCTGCAAACATCATGAAAGTATTGGTGGATGCCAGGGTAATCAGGAAGCATACGCCCAGGAGTAGCAGGTTGATTCCTACTAACCTTTCCATGCCAACGACTGAAACCTGTCGAGAAATCGTCGCTGCACCCAGGAACAGCGGTATCTGTGCGGTGCTTGCAGCAATTGCGATTGTACTTACGTTCATCCCCTGGTCAGTGAAGAACGGTAACCGGAAGAATGCCATGGATGAGGTAGCGAAGACGAAGAGGCTGAACGTAAGGGTTAGCCTCCAGAATGCCACCGTCCGAATCGCCTCTTCCCTCGTCCACTGATGCTCGGATGGAGTAGGCGGCGATGCTTCCTGCCCGTCTGCGACATCCTGGTTGGGCGTGTCACCGTCAGGTAAAAGTCCTATGTCTTCAGGTTGACGCCGTAGCAGCAGCAGCGATATCGGTAGGATTATCACAATCGCCGCCACACCCAGGGAGACCCAACCGGAGCGCCATCCAAAGTTGCTGATTATCCATTGGACAACCGGGAAGCCGATTATCAGCCCCAATGGAGCGGCCATGGAGAGGATGCCCAGCGCCTTTGCCCGTTTACGAATAAACCACTTGGCCACCGATGGTCCCGTATAAAACGGTGCCTGCCCCTGGACGCCTACCAGCCCGGTAATGACGAACACGCCGATGAGCCACCAGGCGGGATGGAAGAACCCAAGACTCATAATCGCCAGAGCTGAAACGGCACCAGCCACCGCCAGCATCACCCTGGGGCCATGCTTGTCGAGGAGCTTGCCGATGAATAACCCACCGAACGCCGCTGCCAACATGCGACCGGTGTTTGCCAAACCGAATACTGTATTGTCAAACCCCAAATCGTTCTGCATGGGTTCGATAAAGAAGCCGAAGATTGGGCCAGCCACGGTAGCGGACGTTGCGCCAATGAAAATCATGGCGACAACAATCACCCAACCGTAGTAAATCCTTGGGAAGTCCTTTGGGTTCTTGGCCACTCATGCTCCTTGAGGGAAAAGGATGGCAAAAAATGAGACCCGGGTAGAATCTACTCCAGGCCTCAAATGGTTTCTAATACTGTGAGAGACTGTCTACGCAACGCCTACTGGAGGCGTTGAAATAGAAGGGGCTATATACGCGACAGGCCGTTTCGTTCCGGCATAGTGTTTGGTGGCAAGGATGGTGCCGTAAGAAATCATGACTATCGGGATGCCCAACGCTGCCAGCATGATGCCCAGCCAACGTACTTCTCCGTTAGCGATGGTAGGTGCGAATATGGCCACTACCAGTCCCGCCGCAATGACGGCGATAAACGGTAATGTGATTTTCCGAATGTAGATTGCTGCTATGGTCATCAACGCACCGGAAACCACTCCAATGCTTGTCCCTGTTGCTGTGGCATTATTGACGTCCTGCGTCAGTCCATAATTGCCACCGATGGCCAGCGGAAAGAATGCCAGATAGCAAAACAATGTTGCTGCGGCAAGGGTAATCATGCTGCCGAACCGCAGAAGGTAAACGCCTTTGCGGAATTTTATTCGCGCAATCACGCTGGGATCAATCTCGAACTCCATTCTGGGAGTTGCGCCTGATGGCGTCTTCCACCGCCGTTTGGAGAAGATGTCAGACCCGAAGGCGATGACTGAGTAGACGATGGTGATGGCAATCAAAAAGGTGAAGGGCCAATATTCAAACATCTGGCCCCAATAGCCCTCAACGATTGCCAGTGAAATAATTGGACTACTCATACGATTATTGTACTCCTGTGCTGGTAGGGATAAAAGGCCTTACGGCATAGCTGGCCTTTACATTCCTCACGTTACTATTAACTGCACCGTAAAGCAAACCTGATTTCATTGGTTGTCATCCTGCCTGACGCTACGAATCTTGGTCAACGGGCAAGTCGACGCAGGTAGGATGCGGTTATATCCACACCCAGAACAAGAATGAGATACCAAACCAACAATAGCGTGATTGTCGTGAAATGGAAGTAGCTCATGCTTAACCGGAACTCTGTGCCCAAGCCGCCTGCTGATACAAACCCCACTACGATGGCGGTCCTGATAATGACCTCCCATCGGTAGAAGAGATAGGTCACAAACCGTGGGAGCGCCTGGGGTAACACGCCGTACACCATGACCTGGAATCGACCGGCCCCCGTAGATCTCAGAGCCTGGATGGGCCGTTGATCCAGACCTTCCACAATCTCGGATGAGAGCTTCCCCAAAATACCGGCATTGTGGAGTCCCAAGGCAACCGCACCTGGTAAGAGGCCTGGTGACAGCACAAAGATGATGAGCATGGCCCAAATAAGTTCCGGGATTGCGCGTGTTACCACAAATATGCCTCGTACAAAGAAGAAGACACCGCGCCAAAACCAGGAGCCATAGGGTGCAATATCCCCCATCATCATGTTCCTGGCCCCAAACATGAAGAATACCAGCGCAAAAATGGCAGCGAATCCAATGGCCATGACACTCATAACTAGGGTGTCGTAAGCAAGATGCCCTGTTGAACGCCACTCGCTCCATTGGGCATAAGCCGGAGTGCCTGAAGCCCCGACACCAAGGAGGTCTGCAAGGAAATTCTTGAATCGATTGAATGTCTCAGCTGAGAGGAACGAGTGGTTCTGGGCACCATCGGCGTTCAGGACAAAAATCCAGGACGCTACGATCAGGGCCAACATCGCTAGTAGGCTGAAGCGGATGAAGGTGATGCGTGGCCATCGCATCGCCGGAGCTTGTGTGTGCTGAGTGCGGTCGAAGGTTGTCATTCTGACAGCCTCCTTCTGACCATGGTGCTCCATACATCAACGATGACGACAAGCCCGATTAGGAACAGGAGATACGTCCAGACCTGATGGTAGGCCAGGTCATCCAATGAGATTCGTATTTCATGGCCGAGCCCCCCAAGTCCCACAAAGCTCATAATGGCCGCCGACCTGATGCCGCATTCCAGTCGATAGAAGGTGTAGCTGAGCATATCAGGAAGCGCCATGGGGAGGCGACCATACCAGAACACGCGCCACTCGGACGCTCCAGTGCTGCGGAGGGAGCGCAAGGGAGCATCGGGCACGTCCTGCAACAACTCTGCGTAGATGCGTCCCAGAATGCCGCCGTAGGGGATCGCCAGTGCCAGGACTGCGGCCATTGGCGAGAGTCCTATCGCCGCCACAAACAGCCAGGCCCATACCAGTTCATGGATGGAGCGGAAGAACGCCAGGGAAAACCGCGTTCCGCCACCACTGGTGACTCTCAGCCATGGAGACCTGGTCAATACGCCGGAGCCGATGGCCCCCAGGGGTATGCCGATGAGCAACGCAAGCGTAAGCCCTGCTACGGCGTAAGCCACCGTGGTCCAACTGGCGGAGATGGCAGAGGTCAATGTGTCGCCGGACAGGTCAAGGGTGAAAAGCGCCTTGGCGAACTCGCCCATAGCATCAATGCCACCTGAGTGGATGAAGCCTGTAGTCCAATCAAGGTTTAGCAGGCTCCACACAAAGGCGGTCAGAAGTATGAGGGTAAGGACTCTTCGGCTCTCTAGGAGTCTAGGTTTCTGAGCGGAGTCCCTGGAGGTTGTAGAGGTCATGGAGCATATCCTCGGTCACTTCGTGGCTAGGGAGGTCAAAGATGACGGCGCCGTTGCGCAATCCGATAAGTCGAGAGAAATGCTCGCGAGCCAGTTCCACAGAATGCATGCTGGCTATCAAGGTCTTGCCTGCCTCTTCTGCAATGCCAACAAGGAGCTGAAGCACTTCACCCGCTCTTGCCGGATCGAGAGAGGAAACGGGCTCATCGGCAAGAATCACCTGGGGATCCTGCACCAACAGACGCGCTATCGCCACCCGTTGCTGCTCGCCGCCGGAAAGGCTGCCGGCACGTTGGTAGGCGATACCTTCTACACCGACCCTCGCCAGCGCCGAC
>CAUZTE010000173.1:0-4092 GCA_963582565.1 Dehalococcoidia bacterium
TGCTTTACGACAGTTCCTGAGCCTGGAACGCGAATCCTCATCGTTCCAGTCGTGTAATATTTGCTTGAGGATGTATGTATCGGAGCCTGATACGACGGACTCAAAGAAACTCCCAATCACGAATTCGCATCGATCCGCGACTCCTTCGCGTTTCATGACGCCTTCCGCCTCTTCAAGCGGTGACGCCAAGTCTTGGAGCATTCCGTTCACCTGTGGATATTGTTTCATGATTTCAGCGAGTAATTCGCCTGTTCCTCCACCCACGTCCACCACTGTACGGCTTCCAGCAAAATCCCAAGCGTCTACGACGGTAGCTGATACCCCTACAGTTATGCTACCCATAAATCTGTTGAATATTCCGGAAGCCTCAGGGTTCTTCGAAAAGTAACCCCAATGATCTTCCTGAAAGACATGGGTGAACGCGTCTTCACCCGTCTTGACGCTATGCATGAGATTGGCCCATGGAAGTCGTACTGAAGGTGACGCGTGATACATGAGGAAATCGTACATGGAGTTTGTAGAGTCTTTGCACATCGTCTCAGCCAATGGTGTCAGCTCAAAACGTCGTTCATTGATCTCGGCGAATATTCCTGTGCTGGCCAAGGCCCGAAGGAGCCGATACAGGGCCTCTGGGTTCGCGTCTGTAGCAGCAGCCAGGTCGTTGGATGACTTAGGCCCGTCAACCAGCAGATCTGCGATGCCTAACCTAACCGCTACAAATATCATTTCCGGGATTCGGTAGGCCACTGCCATCTCCTGGATTTGAGCGACGGATGGTGGACTTGTGCCAGCACCCTCATCGTTTTGCGTAGCCATCAATCACTTCCTATACCTATTTGTTACACACCCTGTTTCCCTACGCCGGCAGGGCTGTCCCAGTGCCAGAGGGCTGATTCACCAACCTCTAATTCCAAAGCTCCTTGCTGGCGAGTTCAGCACCTTCAGCCAAAGACGCCAGCTTTGCCCAGACCAAGTCCGCGTGAAGCTTGGGCGCAAAGACGCTCTGAGCGAACCCACAATCGGTACCCGCAATGACATTCTCGCGTCCCACCAGGTTCGCCAGCCGGGTGATGCGTTGCTTGACCAGTTCAGGGTGCTCAATCACGTCGTTCGTATGACCAACACATCCCGGGATGAGAATCTTGCCGTCAGGCAGCTTGGCGTCCTTCCATATCTCCCATTCATGTTCATGACGAAGGTCTTGGTCGTAGGAAAATCCCACGGCGTTGAATTTCATCGCCAGGTCTACAAACTCGGTGAGATTCACGTCGCCGGTATGGGGCCCCCGACCTCCACCGTAGCAGATGTGAATGCGGACCCGATCTTCCGGAATCCCACGCAGCGAATGGTTGATGATCTCCACCAGTTCGGCAAATCGCATCCGGAAATCCTCCAAGGTCATGGAGATGGCGTCATACTTCATGACCGGCGTATCGATCTGGAGTATGAAGCCAGCGTCTATCACAGCTTGGTATTCGGTCCGCATGGCTTCTGCGCAGGCAATCGTATATTCATCTTGCGTGCCGTAGTACTTGTTGCCTTGGTAGACGACGTTGTCCGGCCCGACCGATGGCATGAACGCTTCTGCCACTTGCGCTCCGTCCAAGGCGGCTTTGAAGTTACTGATCTCCCGATTCATTGCATCATGCCCGTGGTAGCTCACCGGGCCGACACAGACCATCTCAAGGTCAGGGTTCTGCAAGGATTCTGGCACAAACTCCCGGCCTCCTCCCATGGCTCGGAGTCTTGCCACTTCTGCAAAGTAGCCCGAGAAGGCCCCGGATGCTCGCTCTCTGCTTTTGGCTTGGGTTCCCCCTGGAGGAGGAGTCCTGTCCTCAAATCCGGCAAGGCGTTCAGACAGATAGTTCGTCCAACCCAATCTGCTCTGCTCGCCATCACTCACAACGTCAATTCCAGTTTTCGACAGCTTTTGCACCATCTCTGCGGAAGAGCTCTTGACTCGCGCCAGGAATGCGGCTTCGTCATGCCCATTGCCGGTCAACTTTGCATCCCACAACTTTCTCAGGTCCATCGGCCGAGGCAGACTACCGACCAGGGTCGTAAGTATCCGGTCATCACTTCGTTTCATAATCTTGCTCTCCTGGTATGAATATCAATTTCTTCATCGAGTAGCCGTTCCATGTACGCCGTCAAGATTGCAACAAATCCTCACCAACGTTATAGGCCTAACGCAGCCTGGGTAAAGGGCTAGCCCTTTACCACTTGCGAGTGTACTTGGAGATGCTCCTCAGCTCCTTGGGCGGGTTCATCTTGGAGCCTCGTATCGTGTAGGAGACCTCCGCCACGTACACGCTGCCCTCTGAGTCCACCGTGATGCCGTGGGGCGCGATGAACTGGCCGGGGCCGCTGCCCTCCTCCGGGCTGCCAAAGCGACATACCAGCTTGCCGTCCAGGTCATAGATGCCAACACGGTGGCCAAGCCCCGGTGCGTCGTCCACGCCTGCGATGCCGTTCAGCTCGCCGATGTAGATGTGATCCTGCCATAGCATCATGGAGTCCGGGCGGTGGATGTTGTTCCACATAGTCTTGAAGTTGCCCTGAGCGTCAAACACCTGCACGCGATGGGGCTCGCGGTCGACGACGTACACGTTATTCTTATCGTCGATGGCGATGTTATGCGGTCGGATGAACTGCCCTGCGTCGATGCCGGAGCTGCCCCAGGAGAACTTGTACTTGCCATCGCCGGTGTACACGTGGATACGTGCGTTGCCATAGCCATCGGAGATGTAGATATCGCCGTTGCTGGGCATGATTGCCGCAGAGGTCGGACGGTTGAACGGCTCGCCGCCCCACTTGGGTGACGGATGGTCGCGCTCGCCTATCTCCATCAGCTTCTCACCCGTTGAGGAGAACTTCTGGATCGTGTGGATGCCATCGTCGGCGATGAGCAGGGTGTCATCGAAGGCGCAGTACAGCCCGTGGGTGCGGTTGCTGAATTGCCCCTCGCCAAAGGTCCTAAGGAAGTTGCCCTCCTTATCGAACACGACGACCGGGTGCTCCCCCCGCGTTAAGAGGTATACGTTGTCCTTGGAGTCCACAGCCACACCGGGGCACTCCACGTAGGTAATGCCGTCCGGCTCCGTTCCCCAACCTTCTACATACTCGTACAGAAATCCGTTCTCACCATAGACCTCAGCCATAACCCACCCCTTTTACGTTTGTTTTATCTTGCCCTATTGATTGCACGGGGAGTCCAGAGGGGCCTCCCTTTGGCAAGGGGATGGGGGGATGTGCCCCCCACGGGAAGAGCAAGTTGCGCTATGCTAGTTTTCTACGCAAGCACTGTCAAACATACACAAGGAGTAGACATGGAACTGACGCCCAAGACGCTGGCATTTCTGAAAGAGAACACATTTGCGGTGCTGTCGGCCATTCGCAAGAACGACGCAGCTCAGCTTAGCGTGATCAACACAGGCCCCTTCCGCAATGGCGTGGCGTTTACGACACTCAACGGTCGAGCGAAGCTGAACAACCTGCGACGCAACTCGCAATGCTCCCTGCTGGTGTCTCAGAACGACTGGCGAGGCTACATTGTGCTGGAAGGGCGAGCAACTATCATGGACGCCGACAACACCGGCGCCGACGAACTGCGCGACGCGTTTCGAGAGGTGTTCCGCGTTGCCAGCCACTCTGAGCACCCGAACTGGCCGGAGTACGACCAGGCCATGATCGACGACAACCGCGCTATCGTCATCGTCGTGCCTGAGCATGTGTATGGCACGGCGGTGTAGCAACGCCAAAGGCCCCACACCTCAATTAGAGGTGCAGGGCCTTTCTTAGTCCGTCAGGGAACTTGGGTGAAGGGCTAGCCCTTCTGGATGTTGCGATAGGCGTTAGAGCCAGCAACCGCCGCCGGTAGACCGCCCATCAGGTACGCCACGCCAACAGCCTCAGTGATCTCAGCCTCGGAAGCGCCAAGTCCCCGAGCACGGTTGGCCAGGTTAGTCACGCCGCCTTCATGGTTCAGCAGCGAATCGCAAATCAGCATCATCAGGGTCTTTACCTTCGTAGAAAGAGCGCCATCCTTCATGATGGAATCGCGCGCTCCGCCGATAACGCCTGCTAACTCTG
>CAUZTE010000174.1:0-4073 GCA_963582565.1 Dehalococcoidia bacterium
GTGGAGATGGCGCGTCAGGGTGGCAAGCTCTTTAACGTAGGAAGGGGTGCCGGATGAAAGGTCGTCGAGCACTGTGGTAGGGAACCCGGCTTGAACCAGGGTATCCACAAGATGGCTCCCAATGAACCCTGCACCACCTGTGACCAGGCAGCGTGCGGTCTCTGTAGTCACGTTAAGCCTTTGGCCCTTTGCGAAGCTCGCTCCAGGCGTAGAGGAAGCGATGGAGCACTGTCAGCGGGGCAAGGATGGCGATGATCCAAATAGCGACGGTCAGGAAGCCGGCTACCAACCCGACTGTTAGCACAATAACGCGCTCAGGGCGGGTCATAATGCCGACCGCTCGGGGGGAGCCCAGGGTCTGCGCCCGTGAAACCACATAGCTCACCAGCATAGATCCAGCGAACGCGATGTACGCAAGGGTGGCCAGCGTCGTGTCGTCAGTGTCTAGGGCGAGAATTAGCACGCCAAGGAGCACCACGGCCTCGCTAACGCGGTCTACTACCGAGTCCATGAGTGCACCCGCCGGCGACGACGTCCCGCCCATTCTAGCCAGAGCGCCGTCAATGGAGTCCAGCGCCCCTGAGATTCCCAGCACCACTCCTCCCCAGAGCAATTCGTCGGTGGCAATGAGATAGGCAGCGGCAGATGCGAGCACCAGGCCAAAGAGGGTCACAGCATTGGGGCTTATCTTGAGCTTCATGAGGGTTTTGGCAATGGGTTGCTCGAACCATCGGGCGGTAGCCTGACGAACTTTGGTGCGGTCTATCGTAATCGCCACGCTTATGCCGCCGATGGGGCCAGCGCAGACTGATTCACTTCGTCTCGCACTGTCTCGTAGTAGTCCATCACCTGTTTCGCCACATGCTCCCATCGGAACTCGTAGGCACGTCGCTCGCCGAATGCACCCATCGCAGCACGCATCTGCGGATCCTGGATCATGTGCCGTAACGCTGCCGCCAACGCCTGATCATCCTTAGGTGGCACCATCAGCCCATGCATGCCGTCTTCCATGACGGTTGCGTAACCATCCAATCGCGAAGCCACGATGGGCGTGCCAGATGCCATGGCTTCCAGCAACACGATGCCAAAGCTCTCTTTGCCTGTGGCCGGGGAGCAGAAGATGTCTGCGGTCTTGTAGTAGCGTGCCAAGTCCTCTTGCGAGACGCTGCCCGCAAACTCCACGTCCTGCAGGCTATGTTCACCCAATACGCGGTAACTGTCCTTATCCGGCGTTCCCGGGCCGACTACGATCAATCGGATATTGGGGAATTGCCACTTCAAGCGACTGTAGGCCATCAGCAGGTACTTCAACCCCTTGCGCTTCTCCATCCGACCCACGAAGAGGATGTTGATCTTTCCATCCTTGTATTTGGCGATTGGCTCCACTTTTGAGCTGAAACCATCCAGGTTTATGCCGTTGGGGATGAGCTTGAAATCGCCCTGGAAGTGCTTTTGAATGAACCCCTGTGCCATCGGCGACACCGCGATGCGACCGTGGAGTCGATTGAACCAGTGGCGTAGCGGCTTACTTGTGAACGGGTATATCTTGCTTCGCTCACTATAGGCGTGGAAGGTTCCGATGTTTATCGAATTGGAACAGTGCAGCACCAGCCACGGAAGAAGCGGGGTCAGTGGTTCATGCAGGTGGATGACATCAAACTGCTCACGCTCCAACAGGCCACGGACGCTCTTGAGCAGCCAGGGCGAGAGGGAGAGTCGTGCTACGGAGCCGCCTACGGGGACGGGCACCGGAACACCAAGACGTACAAAGCGATCGAACTCAAAGGTGTTTCCGGACTTGGAAGACGGCGCAACAATCCACGCCTCATGCCCCTTGCGGTTGAACTCTTGTGCCAGCTGATCAATGTGGGCTGTGACACCGCCGGGGTAGGCGAAATCATAGGGGGAAACCAGTGCTATCTTCATTGGCACCCTGACGTGAGAATCAAGGTCTTCTACCTACAACCTAAACCGATGGCATTGTAGCAGAATTGAACCTTTGACACATAGTCCCGGCGCTATAGGCCAAGTTTGGAACATCGTGACCGTGAATGTAGTTCTGAATATGTACCACAAAAGAAAACCGGGGAGGTTGGGTGTGGAAGGCGAGTTTCACAATAGAACGATAGACGGCATCCAGCAAAGCTGGTCGGTAGATAGGTTACGGGCACTATCCACCGGAATCTCAGCTAAGGAAGTTCCTTTAGACAGCATATATGAGTTTGATACCGTCTATTGGTTTGATGATCAATATCAACCGACTTGCAGAGAGGTCGTTAGACATTTGTCCCGAATTCAGAGCGTGGACCTTGCTGACCCCATAATTTTGTCTGCTGACGGACACGTAATGGATGGGATGCACCGGGTTGCCAAAGCATCGCTTCAAGGCCACTCACACATTAAAGCGGTGCAGTTCATTCAAGATCCCGACCCTGATGATGCTTTGTGACGTGTGCGCTATAAACCCATCTACCCTCCCCTGCCACGTCGTGGAGGGCGAGCCTGCGCCGGCGCCGAGTCGCGATAGTCCGGCGCTTCGATTTCCAACGCCAGGATGAACCGCATGTCCTTTAAGCGAGAGGCGATAGCAGGCCTGAGTTGGGTATCCCTGTCCATGGTGATGACGGTTGGGAGTCGAGCGTTGTGTCGATGCACCATCAACTGGTACAGCTTCTCATCCGCCCACGGGGTAGTGGTCTGGGCCCCCAGGTCGTCCAATATGAGCAACTCCGTGCTCTTCACGCGCTCAAAAAGTTCGTCGTATGTGGTTGTGCTTGTGGGTGCGAAGGTATACCGAAGGTGATCCAAGAGTTCAGGAACAAAGGCGAAGAACGCAGATTCACCCTGGCGGAGTCTATCGTTGCCAATGGCCGCAGCAAGATGGGTCTTGCCCACGCCAGTAGGGCCACCCAACACCAACCACTGACCTTCAGGGTTTCCTGCAAAGCTCTTCGCCGCCTGTAGGGCTGCGTCCAACGTTCCTCGCTGCCTTGAATCGGCGCCGTTGCCACCAGCGTTGAAGCTATCGAACGTCACACCCTGCATCGCGGGCGGCAGTGAACCGAGGGATCTACCACCAGCCTGCCTGGTTGCTGCCAACGTGTACACCTGACTGATGCCAGCACCCGCCAACCGGGTCTGGAACCGCTCCTCCAGGGTCTCCAGCGGGGCAGCTAGCGTCACCACCGTTGGGAGCTCCATGTTGTATCGATGGTTCAGTACTTGAAAGAGCTTCTCCTGTGCCCAGGGTGTGGAGGCCTGTGACCCCAGTCCGTCCAGCACGAGCACGGGGGTGTTTGAGACCTGATCGAACAGGAGGTCGTAATCGGCGTCACTGTTGGGTGCGTACGTAGCGCGAAGGTGGTCGAGCAAATCAGGAACCACCATGAAAAGGGCAGGATTCCCAAGCTCCACGGCGTAGTGCGCGATTGCTGCCGCCAGATGCGTCTTGCCGCATCCGCTAGGCCCAGCGAGCACAAGCCAGCCGACCGGGTTCTCCGCAAAAGCCATTGCGGCGCTCGCGGCTTCCCTGAACCGTCGTTGGTCCTCAACCTCTGCGCTTAACCCAGCCCCCTCCAGCGTTTCAAACGTGAAGCGCGCCAGAACGCCAAGGTTGCTATAGCGAAGCAGCCTGGTGCGACGTTCATCCTGTCCCTCTTGTTGCCAGCACTCGCACGGCTCTATAGCCCCCCATCGGTGGTGGCCAAAAGGAACATCAACCCGTACCCACCTTGTCCCATTGCAAAGGGGGCAGAGATCGGCAGGCTCTTCTTCTAGGTAGTTATCGTCCGGCCCGGCGAAAGACTTCACTGGCTGAAACCGTGCCAGTACGTCCCCCAGGCTCTCTGGCTCCTCGGCCATCATCCCTCCATCGTCGCAATATCGCTTCGATGTACTTCAAATTACGACTGTTTTGCAGTACCGCTTCCCGGAAGGCCTCTGCTATCCAATCCTCCGGGTATTCTGTCTCCATGTCCTTCAAACGCTCTGCTGCCATGGGGTAGATAGCCCCTATGTTGTCCTCATACAGCACAAAGATGTCAGGGCGAGTGGTGGCCTCTTCTTGGGGTTTG
>CAUZTE010000175.1:0-4064 GCA_963582565.1 Dehalococcoidia bacterium
CCGTATTCCGCTTCGTTCGCAGCCTGGAACAGACCTATGTCATGGTGCTGAGTGCCGAACGAGAGGAACGCAGAATGTCGTTCGGGGTTGCAGGTCACGGTCTCCATGCCCAACGCCTCTGAGTAGAACCGGACGCTCTCTTCCCACTTCTTCACCCTCAGGACCACGTGTCCTACTTTGTTGATCTTCGCCATCTCATCCTCCCCTATTTTCGGCGCCCGCTAGGGCATCACATCCGCAATGTTGAGCCTACCTATGCTCGATAACAAAGTCCAGTATCTCCATTGCCGTGCCGAAGTCCGAAGGCGCCAGGCCCAACGCGCCCGCCGGCAGCACATCAAGGACGTTTACAGTCGTTTCTACAATCGTCGATTCCGAAAGGGCTGTTTCTAGCTTTCCTGAGACGTCATCTATCTTTGGAAGCTGATCGCTCACCTGGCCCGGCAGTTTGTCCTCTAGCACGCTCGTATCGAAGTCGTACGTGAGCCTGGCCCCGGCGATGATCACGACCCCCACAATGGCGAAGCCGAACAAGAGGCCCAGAGCCAATCCACCAAGCTTGTCCACCATGCTGGAAAGACCAAGCGTGAAGATGGCCATGATGGGCTTGATGATCTTGGTAATGAAGCCGGAGATGATGATAGCGATGATCATCAGCACCGCGTACGTTGTCACTGTGACGATGGTGTCGTTGGAGAGCGAGCTGTCGAAGATCCCTCCTACCTTGTCGCTGATCTGCCCCGCAAAAATCCAGCCAATGATCATGGCGACAAAACCAAGCGCTGCTCTAATAAGTCCGGCTTTCATGCCCATGAATGCGCTTATCGCAATGATTGCCAGCAATACCCAATCTAACCAGTTCATCCGGACACCTCTTTCAACGAGAATTCTCCGGTGACCCTGTACCCTATCGGGATTTATCCGGGCGATTGTCTCTCACTAATAACGAAGTTGCCACCCCTATCGGTAGGACGTGTAGCTGAGACAAAGGAAAAGCACCCCCAGCGAACCAACGATTTACCGCCCTGCCGCTGGTATGTTAGCCGTTCCCATGGTCCCCCATATAAAAGCATGTTTGCGCTGTGGTATTCGTGGCATATACGCGTATCAACGAATGTAGCTACACGGGTCTTCGTTCAGACCCTAGGCGAAAGGCTGGCCGAACTTCTCCCGGTGGGCGATCTCTGAGAGGGCTTTACGATTCTTCTTTCCCCCTGTGCGCTCCTTGGTGTCGTACCCGAACGGCACTACCGCAATGACATCTATGGTGTCCGGGATGTTCAAGAGCTTTTCCACCTC
This sequence comes from Dehalococcoidia bacterium, assembly GCA_963582565.1. GTDB lineage: Bacteria > Chloroflexota > Dehalococcoidia > Lucifugimonadales > UBA1127 > UBA1127. The sequence continues at coordinate 1,300 of CAUZTE010000175.1, forward strand.
GGGCATGCCTAACCATCCAGTCCAATTCGACCCTACGCCTTCAGCCCACGCTGTCAGGACCATTGATTGGATGGCGCGACCCGCATCAGAGACGCCGAAGGGCGACGACTTATCGATACCCACAGCAATGGCGAACGCAGCCTGCGCATTGTACGGCCCAGAGCCCATCAATGCTCCCAACTTCGTTAGTGTGTCGCGGTTCTGAACGATGACGAAGTGCCAGGGTTGGCCGTTTCTGCTGCTGGCCGTAAGGCGGGCCGCCTCAATGATCTTGTTCAACACAGATTCCGGCACCGGTTTGTTCTGAAATTCTCGGACCGCCAGGACCGTGTAGATCGCATCGTAGACTTCCATACATATCTCCTGTGGGTGGCGGATTGTTATCTTCACCCCACCATATCACGTTGACCTGATGGCGAAACGCCCCATCTGGGGCTATCATGGCCTCGAATCTGGGCGATGGCTAACAACCACACATTCGGAGGCGAATATGCCTGTCACCAAAGAAATGCTGAGGGCAATGCTCGAGTCGCTTGGCGGGCTGAACATGACCGACGAGGAACTGGAAAAAGCCGTACCACAGGTGCAGATATACGCCGACCAGTCGGCGAAGCTGCAGGCGCTTGACCTCTCTAAGGTCTACTCCGGTCGCCTACTGCACCCTGACGATGGCGCGAGCAAGTCATGAGCACAGACTCACTCAATCACCTCTCCATTACTGAGCTAGCCCCCCTCATTCAGAGCAGAGAGGTCTCTCCCGTGGAGGTTGTTGAAGCAGCTCTGGCCCAGGCGGAGAGGCTGCAGCCCGTGCTGAACAGCTTCATCACCCTGCTTGCAGACGATGCCCGCCGGGATGCCAAGGAGCGAGAAAAAGCCATCAAGGTCGGCGAGTATCGAGGGCCTTTGGACGGTATACCCATCGGTATCAAAGACAACCTCGCCACGAAGGGGATTCGCACAACGGTGGGGTCGAAAGTCCTGAGAGACTATGTTCCTCAGGACGATGCTGCTGCAGTAACGGCGTGTAAGCAGGCAGGGGCCATCATCATCGGCAAAGAGAACCTCCATGAGTTCGCTGCCGGAGGCACGTCAGAGAACCCCCACTATGGCGCCGTACACAACCCCTGGGATGTTGAGCGCATCCCCGGCGGCTCAAGCGGCGGTGGCGCTGCTAACGTTGCCGCCCGCGTGACCCACGCATCGCTCGGGACTGACCTGGCTGGGTCTGTGCGCATCCCGGCATCGTACTGCGGCCTTGTCGGCCTGAAGCCTACGTTCGGTCGAGTGAGCCAGCGGGGTATCCAGGTGACCAGCCACAACGGCGACCACATCGGCCCCATGACCCGCTCTGTAGCTGATTGCGCTGTCATGCTGCAAATCCTGGCCGGGAACGACCCCGCGGACCCAAGCACGGTGCCCGTTGATGTTCCCGACTACACCAGCCGATTTGGTGAGCCTATCGCGAATATCCGAATCGGAGTGCCGACGAACTACTATTTCGACCTAGTTGACGCTGAAGTCGATGCAGCAGTTCGCAAAGCAATCGCCTCCCTAGGAGAGATGGGAGCCCACGTGTCGGACGTGGAGTTCTCTACGCTGAAGTACATGGAATTAGTGCGAGCGGGCACGGGTGCAGACTCCTTCATCGCCCACGAGCAGATGCTCAAGGACCATAGAGAGGACTACAGCCCTGAGTTGGCCAGCCGCATGTTGGCCAGCCAGTTCTCGCTCGGTCGCGACTACGCTAAGGCGCTGAAGGTCCAGCGACTAATCGAAGACGAGTTTGCTCAAGTCCTGCAAGACGTCGACATCATTGCCACACCGACGATGGCGTTCTCGCCTCGACGCATCGGCGAAGAAACAACTATGATCTCGGGCAAAGAACATCCGCTACGAGTGTCCGGGGCAGGGGACCTCTATCTTGGCCACAACACCCATGTCTCCAACGCTACGGGCCTGCCAACCATCACGGTTCCCTGCGGCCTCACATCAGAGGGGCTGCCTGTAGGTTTGCAGCTCATCGGCAGACCATTTGAAGAGGCGTTGCTCCTCCAAGCAGCAGCGCAGTACGAGAAGATCTCTGGGTGGGACAACGCCTCCCCGGAACTAGCTAACTGACCAGCAGCACATACCACGGAGGAAACGATGGAACCCAGGGAGACAGGTGACAGGGAAGCAATAGATAAGGCAATGAACTCTCTAGCGCCTCTCGATGTTTCCTCCGCCGAGAATGTCCTAAGGGAAGCCAAGGAGATCATGGATGAGCTTGGCGTGGTCTTCTTCCTCCGGCAGGGAACATGCCTTGGAGCGGTCAGAGACAGTGCCATCATGGCGTGGGATGACGACATCGATATCGGTTCAATCATCGGCCTGCACGGCCTCACCAACGATTCCGTCAACGGGGTTGTTGACCGGGTTGTTGCCACGTTCACTGAGCGGGGATTCAGCACCAAGGTAGAACAGACCAGCAGCTTCACGTACGTCCTGCTCCTGAAGTCCGATGTCAGGATTGACTGGGAATGCTTTCACATTAACGATGGATCGATCCTGCACTGGCCGCCCAAGCGTTTCCCCATCGCGCTTTTCACTGAGTTGAAAGAGATCGATTTCCTGGGACAGAAGCATCACGTCCCCACCCCCCCGGAAGAGTACCTGGCAACCAAATACGGACCGGATTGGCGAACACCGAAACGCAGTGGGTCATACGAGAAAGACGTATTGGCCATGATCCCGGACCCACCTCGGGTCGGCATCGTGAAGCGAGT
>CAUZTE010000176.1:0-4046 GCA_963582565.1 Dehalococcoidia bacterium
TTGTTGTCTGGGAAAGTGACCCCAGCGTATTTGCTGGGGTGGCCTGGGGTGAGGCTATAGGCCGTAAACCTACCTAGACGATGCCGTTAGTGGCCCTCCGCATTAGGTCGTTTGGGCGGCTTGCTGGCGAACACCAATGCGGAGGCAAGAATCCAGAAGGCCATGACCAGCAAAAACCCGCCGGTGTAGGAGTCCTGAAGGTCGTGGAGCCATCCAATGGTTAGGGGCGCGATACCCGCAGCAATGGTCATGGGCATCCACATGATGCCCCGTATAGCTCCGATGTGCTCTCGACCGAAGTACGCCGGTACCAGGATGGCCTGAAGCTGGAAGAACACGCCCATGGTCATGCCCTGGAATACAGCCCATACCACCAGTGTTGCGTGATTCTGCACGGCGAGCATCAGGATGACGCCCAATGCAGATATGGCTATCTGAAAAGTGAACAGTGGCTTGATCGGTACCGTGGTAGAGAAATAACCCCAGACGAACCGCGATGTGACAGAGAACGCGCCGAATAGGAAGACGCCGAAGGCTGCGGTCTTGGCATCAAATCCCACCTCTCTGAAATAGGGAATCCAGTGGGCTTGATACCCTGGAAACCCGAACATGCCCACAAACATGGCCAGGGTGAGCATCCAGAACACCTTTGTTCGCAGTGCCTCGCTGCGGGTGAAACTGAAGGGCTTCTCTATTTCAACCGAACTCATGCTGCTTCCCGCCCCGGAAACGTTTGCAGAAGCATCGTCAGGGACGTCACCATCGGGCAGAAGGCCCATGTCCTCGGGTCGGGAGCGGACAAAAAATGTGAGTGGCAGCACGAGCGCCAGAGTACCGACGCCCGTCCACAGCCAGGCGTCCCGCCAGCCGAGCCATGCGATGAGACCTGTGAGCATGACGGGAAACAAGAGCGGCCCCACTGGTGGGCCTACCTGAAACCACATCATCGCCTGGGCGCGACGTCGCACAAACCACTTCACCACCAGTGATTCCATAATCACCATGCTGCCGATGGCTGTCCCTGCAGCGCCGACAATCCCGTACCAGAAGAAGAACTCAAAGGCGCTGTCAGCCCATTTGACCATGATGAAGGAGAGGCCAAGGAGCACTGCGCCTATAGGCATCATGACCCTTGGCGCCCATCGGTGTTCCGCGAGCGGCCCGGCGAAGGCTGCAAGCAGACCGCCCACCATAGTGCGCATAGCGAGGCTGCCGAACACGACGCCGGAACTCCAGCCGACATCATCACGCATAGGGTCAAGAAAGACGCTGACGGTAAACCCTGTGCCACCGACGTTTATGAGTCCCAGCACAGAGGCCATAGCCACGATCCACCAGCCGTAGAAGAGTCGTGGTTTCCTGGTTGTCTGCGATGTGCTCACGGGCCTCCCTGGTAATTGCCGTTGAATGGGACATAGCCTATCCACGGAATTCTTGTATTGACCCGCCGAAGGCAATGTGGGTCCAGGGCTAGCCCTGGTGCTTAGACGATGCCGTTGCCGGCGCGTAATCCCAGGTAGTCCTGGAACTTGGACTCCAGCCCTGGATTGGTCAGGAATGCGCCACGCCTTGCCGTTGTGATGGTGGTGCTGGCCTGCTGCTCAACGCCTCGCTGGATCATGCAGTAGTGCACGGCCTCCACAACGGTGATGACGCCCAGTGGGTTCAAGCTTTCATCGATGGCGCGAGCGATCTGCTGAGTCATGCGTTCCTGCACCTGCAATCGGCGGGCGAAGACGTCCACCACACGGGACAGCTTGGAAAGTCCGGTAATGACGCGACTGCCCGGGTTTGGGATGTAGGCCAGATGAACCACGCCCCTGAAGGGCGCGATGTGATGCTCGCAAGTCGATGTGAACTGGATGTTGTTCTGGATGACCATATCGTCGGAGCCAAGAGGGAAGTCGTCCTCATCAAGCTGGAAGATGACCTTCAAGTGCTCCTGAGCATCGGCACCGTTGCCCTGGGTGTAGGTCAGCAGCGCGTCAGCCCAGCGATCCGGTGTGCGGTGCAAGCCCTCACGCCCCGGATCCTCGCCAAGCAACTCCAGCACCTGTCGCAGCAGAGGCTTCAACTTATCCAGCCGTTCCGATCGTTCCATTACTGTTCCTGCCTTTTGGCATAAGATGTGCGGTCTTCAACAGCGGCCTCAATGAATGCTTCCTGCCGCTCTCTACATTTGTTGCAGTTACCGCAATGCCCACCGTTCGTGGGGGCCATGCAGGTCAGGCTGAGTTCCAGAGGTAAGTGGCCGTGGGTCTTGATCAACTCCGCCTTGGTCATGCCACGGAATGGAGCCTCCACCGTGATGCGATGCGAGAGACCCTGACTGAGCGATGCTGCATAGCTCTCAAAGAACATAGGGGTCGCGTCCGGGAACGGGTTCCCCCCCAGCGATCCGATGGCGATGCGGTGGGTGTTATGAGTGCTGCACCACACTGCCGAAAGACCTATAAGGATTACGTTCCGGCCCGGTAGGTAAACGGCGCTGTCCGGGGCATCGTAACTTGGTGCACCCTGGTCGGAAACGCTCCAGTGCTCTCCGTAGACGTCTTTGACGGGTACCTTGAGCGTAGTGATTTGACTGACGTTAGGGTTGCCAAGAGCCTCGATGAACGATACGAGGGCTGTAAGCTCCGCGTCTTCCCATGCCAACCCTTTGCGGACATAGAGGGGTGATACCTTTGCATCTTCTGCAAGATCGGCTATGAGGACACAGCTATCGAGTCCCCCGCTGGCTAGAACCGCTATAGAGTCTACCAATTAGCCCTCCCTATACGTGGCGTAGCTGGAAGGTGACTCCCACAGCCGGATTTCTGCCACCATCAAGTCCTGACTTCGGGCCTGATGATAGATGTGCATTGCAATGTTCTCTGCCGTTGGATTGTCATCCAGGAGGTAGATCGGCTCTCCCAAGTCTTTGAGTATGGGAGCTACAGGGTCGTCGCGACGGAGCAACATCTTGTGGTCAAGGTTCTCGTCAACCCAATTTTTCACAACGTCTCTCACCTGCGTAAAGTCCATGACCATCCCCAGACTGTCCAGAGAATCTGCTTCCAAGTCCACCTCCAACAGGCCGTTGTGGCCGTGGAGGTGCTTGCACTTTCCATCGTACTCTAAGAGTCGATGGCCGTAGCAGAAGTCTACGGTTTTGGTGACCTTGTGACGTGCCATGGATTTCTCCTACTCTTGGATGCCTGGCCCAGCCAGATGTCTTCCCGCGTCCACTCGCAGGGTCTCACCGGTCATGGTCTCGCTTCGCAGCATGGTGACCACCAACTCGGCTATCTCGTCTGCAGACGATTCTCGTTTCAATGGCGCTTGTGCGATGACCGCCTGCTCCCAGACAGCCTCGCTGATGTCCGGTGGTCGCATCGTGGGGCCCGGCGCAATGGCGTTGACAAGGATCCCCTTTGCGGCAAGCTCCACGGCGAATGCCCGTGTCATGAAGTGCACAGCCGCTTTGGATGTGAGATACGGCAAGTAATCATTATAGGGTGTCTCACCGGCGGCCCAATCCCCAAATAAGACGATGTGGCCGCGTGTGGGTCCGGGGTTATTCGCCATGGATCGTGCTGCATGAACGGCCAACAGGTAGCTTCCCTTGGCGGTGGCCATCGCAGTGTCCCAAGCGGCTGAATCGAGTGTATCAAAAGAGTTTCGAGGATAATCCGAGGCCAGATTCAGCACGAAGCTGAGATCGCCTAGCTCCTTGGTAGCTGTTCGCACCATACTTTCGACGTCTGCTTCAACGGAAAGATCTGCCTGGATGAGGGCCGTGCGTTGGACCATACCGGCAACAGAACCTCGCAAATTCTCTGCTTCTTTAACCGAGTTGCGATAGCTGATAGCAAGGTTGACGCCCTCCTCCGCTAATCGTCGAGCGACGATAGCACCGACGCGTCTTGCGCCGACGATTAGGGCACCTTTTCCTTCCAGGGTTATCACGTTGCTCACTCCCCTTGAGACACAATGATACAGATAGGAATAATAATCTGGTTGGAAGCGCTGACATCTATTGTACCGCACCAGGGCAGGACGAGTCC
>CAUZTE010000177.1:0-4032 GCA_963582565.1 Dehalococcoidia bacterium
CTCCTCTATCGCAATGTTACTGACTTTCATATGATGAATAACTTTGGAAGTATACCGGCAATCGCCTTGAGCGTATACCTCTGTAAACCGAGAAACCAAGGTTTTACCTATACCTATAGATTTTATCTATAGCTTAATATTGAGCTATGCCTCTCGCCGGGTGCTTTGCGGCTCGCGCTCCCGTGAGGGCCACGTGTGGTCTACCACTCCTCGTAGTCATGGAATGGGAAGGATTTGAGGCCGGGATGCCCTTCAAACCCCTCGTATAGAATGAGGACCCTCAGGTCAGGGTGACCCTCAAAGTCCACACCAAAGAGGTCATGGCCCTCTCGCTCAAACCAGTCAGCGCCGCGCCAGATACCGATGACAGACGGCACCTTGGAGACCTCAGGGGTTGTATCCACCTTGAGCACCAGCTTGTGCCGGTGTTCCCTGGACCAGAGATGATAGACGACCTGAAGGCTGGTCTCGTAGTCGACCACCGACAAACACCGCAGGTAGTCGAAGGAGAGGGATTTGTCTTCTTTCAGAATGTCGCATGCTTCCAGGAGCTTATCGGCGGTAACGGTAACAACAACCTCATCCAAGGCTGTGGTTACATCAGGCTGAAACGGAGTCAGCGGCCCTGGTAGCAGTGCCATGAGCGCTTCACCGGGTTTGTCCAAGCCGGGTCCCACCGGGGCTGCTGGCGCGTGACCGCTAGCTGCTGGTGCCGGTTTCGTCTCCGGTGATGGCTGGGGGTCTTTCGGCTGTTCTTCCGCCATACCGCCTCGCATCGTGTTGAATCTTGTCCTGGAGTCGCAGGATGCCTTCCATCAGCGCTTCCGGCCGTGGAGGGCATCCGGGAATGTATACGTCAACGGGCACAATGTGGTCTACGCCCATGACCACGGAGTAGGAACGATAGTAGGGACCGCCGTTGGTGGCGCAGCTCCCCATGGCAATGACCCACTTGGGCTCAGGCATCTGCTCATACAGGAGTTTTATGGGTTCTTCCATCTTCTTCACCACCGTGCCGGCCACGATCATCACGTCGGATTGTCGAGGCGATGGCCAGGTGACGACGCCCATGCGGTCTAAGTCGTGGTTGGCCATGTACGTGGACATCATTTCGATGGCGCAGCACGCCAGCCCGAAGGTCAGCGGCCACAGCGAGTTCTTCCTAGCCATCGCAAAGAGGTCTTCGGTACGGGCGGTGATGATGCCTGGAGTTGCACTCCGATACGGTGCTGGAGGGGCTACGTTGCCTTCAGCCGAAGAGGTAGGAGGGAGTTCAAGGCTGGTATTTCTACTCCACGGTTCCGCCCATGTTGGGACGGACGGGCTAATGCCCTTGCTGACGGGTTTCTTCTCTATCGCCACTCAAGGACTCCTTTGCGCCAGCCGTAGAGTACGCCGAACATCAGAACGCCTATGAACATGATCATTTCGTAGAACACCCATGACGCGCCTGTCAGGAGCGCTTCCGGCCGTAACGTCAGTATCCAAGGGAAAAGGAACACCGCTTCAACATCAAAGAGGAGGAAGAGGATGGCGAAGATGTAGTAGCGGATGTGGATCTGCGACCAGCTAAAGGGCATCGGGGGAATGCCGCACTCAAAGGGAAGTTCCTTGGCTGCCGACTTCCGTTTTGGCGCCAGCATGAAGCTTCCCATGAGCATCCCGCCCATGGCCAGAAGCCCGACCACTGCGGCCAAAACGACTGCGATATAGTTCAGGGCGTACCCTTCAGACATGTCCAACCCTCCCTGTAGTGCAAATACTATAGCACAAGGGCTGGCCCTTAACCCATATGTTTGGGACTGAGCTGTGCCGTTCGTCCTGAGCCTGCCGAAGGACAGCGGGCGGACGCCCTAACATTACAAGATTACACTTTAGCCTCGCGCCGACATATGCCGGAGACTGGCCTGAGGGCCAGGGGGGGCCAGCTTTAGTCTCCGAGGCTCCTCGCCTCAGCGACATACGGGCTTTAGTCTCCGCCGGAGGCAATACACTATGCTAGAATGCTCCCGCTTACTGAACATGAGGAGTGGCGATTCGTGAACGCCTTTGCGACTCGATATCTGGCGGCGCTGGAGTTCAAGGACTACCGATGGCTGTGGCTTGCCGCCATGAGTGGCGCATCGGCGTATTGGGCGTTGATCGTAGCTCGCGGCGTCCTCGTGCTGGAGATGTCCGGCTCCTCGGGCATGGTAGGCATCGTCACGTTTGCCGCAATGGCTCCTCGCTTCATAATCCCACCCGTAGCGGGTTACCTTGCCGATAAGTTCGATCGCAAAACAGTCCTAGCCACTGTGTATTGGATAAATACGGGAACCACCGTGTTGCTGGCTGGCCTGGCTTTCGCCGATGTCCTTGAGCTATGGCACCTGATGACCCTCTCCGTGATAAACGGGTCTGCGCGCACCTTCCAGATGACCTCTACAGCAGCGCTGGTGCCCAACCTGGTGCCACGGGAAAAGATGCTCAACGCGGTATCCCTCAACACCGCCACGCAGCAAGGGTCAAGGCTCTTCGGGCCGGGGCTAATCGCACCGTTGTTGATCTTCTACGGACCGGATGCAGCCTTCCTGCTCAGTGCGGGCTTCTATCTCCTGGGCTTGATAATGATTACCCGCATCCAGACGCGCTCTACGGGCAATGTCGGCTCCGGCTCCAACATGCTCGCCAGCCTTGGTGCAGCGGCTGTTGTCGTTTACCAGAACCCCAAACTGCGCGTCCTCTTCATCATTGTGGCTTTGCACTGCGCCATGACCATGTCCTTCGAGTCCTTGTTTCCCATCTTCTCGCGCGATGTGCTGGGCAGTGGAAGCGCGGGCGTGAGCTATTTGATGATGTCCGTGGGCGCAGGTGGGTTGGTGTCGGCGTTGTTCATTGCAGGAATACAGGAAGAGCAGTTGCGGGGTAGGCTGCTGCTCGTTTCGGGCGTCCTCAGTGGCGCGTCAATGCTGGCTTTAGCGGCGTCACCCAACATCCTGACGGCAAGCTTATCCGCTGCGGTCATGGGAGCATCCCAGGCGGCGTTCATGACGTTGCTGGCGGCAATGGTGCAAATGATGGCACCTGATGAGATGAGAGGGCGCATCAGCGGCCTCAACCAGATCAACATCGGCGGGACAATGGCGATGGTCAACCTGGGTAACGGCTTCATCGCCGATGCTGTCGGCTCGTCAGCTGTCCTGACCACCCTGGGCATTGGTTTCGTTGTGGTCATGCTCCTGAGCCTGCTGGTGACTACGCTTCGAAGTGTGTACGTTGGCGGTCTTCCTACTGTCGCGCGAGCGTCATAGCATGGACGACGAGGCTTTCATCCTGAACATGCAGAAGCGTATTGAGGAGAGCACCGGCGTGTCCATCACCCTGGAGTTCGACCATGATGAACGCCAGGAGATCGATGTGCTCTTCAGTGGCGAGACTCCTCGAATCGTGATGGGCTCTGATTGCTTGGAGCATGCCGGCCTGGCCAGGATGTTCATGCAGTTCGCCATCCTCAGTCTGCGAGAGGGTCGGAAAGCTGAGCAAGAAGAGTTCTTCCGATTCCTCAGCCGCAACTAACGTATTGCCTCCGGCAGAGACTAAAGCCCTCGCCCCTCGGTTCCCCTGGCTCGCAGCCAGTCCCCTACATACACACATCCTGCTACTGCGCCACGAACTCCTCTGTCACCTGGCCATTGACCACAATCTTGTACGTCTCGCCCGACTGAAAGTCAGTGCCCAGCGCAATGGTCGTTTGAACGATGGGCAGGTCGCGTGTGCACGGAACGTTGTCCGCTGCCACTTCCAGGTTGTTCACGGTAATCGCGATGGTGGTGGTGAAATCCCTCGCAATGTCGTAGCCGTAGTGCTGCGAGCAACTGCTGCCTTGGGGCAGGCGGGAGGCGATGACCACGTTGTACTGCACCGGGAACGACTCCAACATCAGGACTTCTACAGCCTCGATGGGTGCCAGGCTCAGCTTCATGGATTGCCCTTCCGGGTCGCGGGCCAGGAACGTGTTGGTGGGCTTGTTGTTCACCATGACCCGGTACGTCT
>CAUZTE010000178.1:0-4007 GCA_963582565.1 Dehalococcoidia bacterium
TAGACAAATCAGATCTATTTGGTATCTAAGCACTTCGTAAAATTGAAAGGGGATCTGATGAAACGATTTTCTCGAGGGCGACTCAGTGGTTTGGTTCTCATGCTCACTTTGGTAGCAACTTTGGTAATAGCAGGCTGCGCCGGAGATGACGGATCTCAAGGGCCAACAGGCGCTTCCGGTCTCCCAGGCCTTCCAGGTAATCCCGGTCTAGCAGGCGTCCAAGGCGTCCAAGGTGATCCAGGTCTGCCAGGCAACCCGGGTCTCCCAGGTCTGCAAGGAGCCTCAGGTGCTGATGGCAGCGACGGCGCTCAGATCGCAGCCGGTGTCATGTTGAACAAGACAACATTTGTCCTAGGCGAAGACGAGACTTTCACACTGACCGGTTATGGCTTCATGCCGAGCGAGGTAGTGATTGCCAAGCTTCAGACAGCACAGGACAACTTGATCTTGGTGGGCGCAACAGCTAACGCTTACGGCGCATTCCAGGTCAACCCGCAGGATCTCGACCTCACATCGTTGGGTGCTCTAGAGGCCGGTGCTTTCACACTGAAAGTGACAGGCACAGACGGTTCTCTGGCAAGCGCGCCAATGGTCTTCGTCGAATCCGCTAAGTAGTCTTCCTACAAGGAACCAAAAGAAAACCCCGGGTGGTTGAACCACCCGGGGTTTTCTTTTGCCTGCACATAACAACTCAACTATCCAGAGTCTTCGTTCCCGCGATCACAGCTACTCTGTGCACACCTGACCCAGGCTACACAACCAGGAAGCGCTAGCGCCGGTAGGGTTGGTGGAAACAACACGATAAACCCTTCATCAGTGAATCATTGCATGTGACGAGGTATGTCGGGAGGAAGGGAAGGGAACGATGTTGGCTCGACCTAAGTTGCTCTATAGCCTTCTTGGGATACAGGTTGCCTCTACGGCTATGCACCTAAGTGACACCAGAGCTCTTGCTGCGTCAGCCAAGTGGACCGCGCAACGGTATGGGTATAGCTATCCAACGAATGTTGGAAGAGGTTAGCTGGGGTCCACTACCTTGGTGGTTATAGGCTCTCGTAGAACACGGACCTTGGTTATGCGCCTGCCCTCTGTACTCAAGACTTCAATGTGGAGGCCGTCTTTCACCGCTTGGTCTCCCTGGCTGGGAATCTTGCCCAGCTGGTTGTAGACCAAGCCGCCAATGGTGTCAAAGCCGTCTCCTTCAATATCGACATTGAAATGTTCTTTGAGGAAACTTATGTTCACCCTGGCGTCCAGGATGACTTCATTGTCACTGATAATCTGGATCTCCTGTTCTTCCTCATCAAACTCATCGACGATCTCGCCGACGATCTCCTCCAAAATGTCCTCAAGGGTCACCAACCCAGCGGTCCCGCCGTATTCATCCACAACAACCGCCATGTGTGCGCGTTGTCGCTGGAATTCACGCAAGAGCGCATCCAACCGCTTGCCTTCTGGGACGAAGAGCGCAGGCCTTAGCAGGTCCTGCATGGTAACGGCAGTGTCGTTCGGTTCAGCAAGTTGTAATAGGTCTCTGGCATGAAGGATGCCCACAACATGGTCGATGGTTTCCTCATAAGCGAGGATTCGGCTATGCCCGGCCTCCCGCATGAGTGCAACGGCCTTGGAAATGGCTTCTGAGGCTTCAATGGTGACCAGGTCAGGCCTGGGGACCATCACGTCACGTACCGCAGTCTCTTCCATGTGCAGGATTGCGTAAATCATCTCCATCTCTTGTGCGTCCGGAGGATTGACCTCTTTGTCCAAAGGAATGAGCACGCGATTGAATCGAGCTGCGAGTTCAGTTGCTAATTCAGGCAGTGTCTCAGAGCCACCGGAAAACCACTGGGAAAGTTTGTATAGGGGCCGGGTGATGGGCCTTGCGATGAAATCAACAACAAGGACAACTGGCGCAGCAAGTAGCGCGATACCCTTCGAGTACTGTCGACTTATCGGATTGAGCAACCCTGGCAAAGCCATTACCAATGCCAACGCGCCCAGGAACGTCGCAACGAACTCCACTTGACCGATGTCAGCGTTCAACAAGTAGACCGTCATCGCTCCGATGGCGAAACCATCGAAAATGAGACGGCTGACCAATAGCGTGAACATAGTGCCTGCTGGGTTTTTCAAGACAGCGTTCAACGCCCCTCGCAACACCCCACCTTGCGCCAACTCACCGTCGTCTGCTTTCGGTACCACACGAGTCAACGCAGAACGACAAATCGATATCAATCCTGAAAAAAGGAGGAACCCAATACCTAACCCTAATGGAACAACCTGGTCACTATCCAAAAACCTTCACCTCTTGTGCTTATGCCTTTTTAGGCTTCTTGTTTGATGTCTTATCTTGTGGTTTTGCAGGGACTCCCACAACGGTATCTCCCGCAGGCACATCCCTGGTCACCACAGACCCTGCGCCGGTAGCTGCATCTTTGCCCACGCGGACGGGCGCTATCAGCATCGTGCTTGAGCCGATGAACGCATTATCTTCAATGGTGGTCCGGTGCTTCTCAGAGCCATCGTAGTTAGCAGTCACGGATCCCGCGCCAATGTTGACTTTGGAGCCTACGTTAGCATCCCCAATGTAGCTGAAGTGCCCCGCTTTCACGTTATGGCCCAATGTGCTCTGTTTGATCTCCACATAGTTGCCGATGTGTGACCCTTCCCCGATGTGCGAGCCGGGGCGCAGATGAGCGAATGGTCCAACATCCACACCTGCCTCCAGCGTGGCGTTCTCAAGCATGGATGCGACCACCCTGCAGCCCTGCCCGACGGTGGAGCTTTGCAGCACTGAGTTCGGGCCGATATGGCAACCCTCGCCCACCTGTGTGTCTCCTAGCAGATGGGTGTTGGGGTGAATGGTAGTGTCCTTGTCTATCCGAACATCTCTATCGATGTAAACGCTTGAAGGGTCAATCATGGTCACGCCGTTCAGCATGTGCCGTACCCGGATGCGCTCACGCATGACGGCCTCTGCGTGTGCCAGGTCAACGCGGGTGTTCACGCCAATGACGTCATTGGGATCCGATGTGGTAACCGTTGCTACGGTCCCCTGGCCGCGGTGTACAACATCAACCATGTCAGTCAGGTAGATCTCGCCCTTGGGCGATTGTTTTAGCGCGGCAAGTCCAGGCCAAAGTGACTTCGATTGAAATGCATACACCCCGCCGTTCACTTCGGTGGTGGCAAGTTGTTCAGGCGATGCTTCACGTTCCTCGATAATCGCCGTGAGGTTTCCTGAAGCGTCGCGGACTATCCGGCCATACCCAGCATCCTGGACGTCGCGGGTCGTCATCACGCTTAACTCGGCGGCGCTCTCCTGGTGGCAGGTCATAAGCCGTTGGATGGCATCCGCCGGGATAAGGGGGCAATCTGCATTGATGACCAACACGTTCTCGATTTTATCTTCAAGCATCTCTCGTGCGCACGCCAAAGCATGGCCCGTACCTAACGGAGACGTTTGAACGACGTAATCAACGGTTGCGCCCAGGTAGTCTCTCAGGGCATCCGCATCTGGGGACACCACGACTACAGGTTGTTCTAGGCCGGCGTCATGCAACGAAGCAAGGACGTGTTTGATAAGGGGAACGCCACAGACTGGGTGGAGAACCTTGGGGGTTGCGGAGCGCATACGAGTGCCAGCGCCTGCAGCCAAAATTACGGCTCGCCATGCGCTCATCTGAGTACCTTTGAAGCTATGAACGAAAAACCTGCGAGCCTTCTACCTCTTCCATGAAGGGATAAAAGGGGGTCATCCGTTCCATTGGTAACGACTTTTGTGCCTCCCGGCGCAATGTCTAGGTAGATAGTATGCTAGGGAAATATACAGTGGATTGTCAAGAGTCCCTATCTGGCAACCCCCTTCGGCGTCAAACACAGGTATACTTATTACTCAATTGTTCAAACCGGTTGATGGAAGGTGCAAGCATGGAGATTTCGGATTTCACAGGCGATGCAATGAAAGTCATCAAGACCACTCACGCAGATGGCGACGAGTGTGGTTA
>CAUZTE010000179.1:0-4005 GCA_963582565.1 Dehalococcoidia bacterium
GCGTTGAGCTGAATGCCGATGCGATTCATGTATTGCCTGAGACCCAATTGGTGTGTAGGGCGTTGAAGCTGGAGCCGCTTGGATTGCTCGCTTCCGGTGCGCTTCTGATGGCTGTCGAGCCGGGGGATGTGACAAACGTCCAGGCATTACTGGAGCAAGAGGGTATCGATTCCCACCTCATTGGTACGGTGACGGAAGCCTCCGCCGGACTCAAGCTAGCATCTTCAAGCGGACTTTCCCTCTTGCCGACGTTCCCCCGGGATGAGCTTGCGCGATACATGAGTCAACCGAACTAATGCGAATACTCACTCAAACCAGAAAGCGGCCAACAGCCCTCATGGTCTACGCTGGACTGGCGTTAGGCGTCTCTGCTGTGTCGTCTGCCGCCGTCCTCATTCGATTGGCCGATGCCCCTGCGCTTACCATCGCCGCCTACAGGCTTGTATTGGCGTCAATCGTAGTCGTACCCATAGGCCTCGCCACGGATTGGAGTGCCCTTCGCTCTTTGACGTTGAAGCATTGGGGGTTGGCTGCCGTCTCTGCAGCATGCCTGGCAGCCCACTTCGCTTTCTGGATAACGTCGTTGGAACACACGTCCGTTGCTAGCTCGGTCATCATTGTCACCTCCAACCCGATACTTGTGGCCATCGGCTCAAGACTGATCTTGCGAGAGCGGTCATCTCCAGCGGTTGTGATCGGCATCGGCATGGCGTTATTCGGTGGACTTGTCATAACGGTGGGCGACTGGGATCTGGGAGACCGCAGGCTTTACGGTGATTTCCTGGCGTTTCTGGGAGCTGCTGCGGTAGCGGGATACTACATTGCGGGGCGTAGCCTGCGTGAGCGGCTGAGCCTCTTCGGCTACATTGCCCCGGTCTACGGCAGCGCGGCGATAATCCTGCTGGTGGTGGTGTTTGTCACAGACACTGCAATGACCGGGTTTAGCCTGGAGACGTACGGCTACCTGGCGTTCATTGGTTTGGTTCCCCAACTGGTGGGCCACTCGTCCTTAAACTGGTCGCTGGGCTACCTGCCCGCAACGCTGGTATCCACAGCCGTCATGGCGGAACCCATAGGCGCAACGCTGTTGGCCTGGGCCATTCTGGACGAAACCCCACCCGTGGCAACTGTGGCTGGCGGCGCTTTGGTGTTGCTGGGAGTGTACATAGCACTGCGAAAGCGGTAGCTTCACCTTGTATTGGGCGTCCTGGCGATGCTAGAATAACCGTGCAGGTCACGCCAGTGGCCTCGTGTTTCGTTCCCCGGTAGCTCAGCGGTAGAGCAATCGACTGTTAATCGATTTGTCGTAGGTTCGATCCCTACCCGGGGAGCCATTTCCCACTTTCTCAAACCCGCCGCAGTTGCGCGTCTCCAATCCTGCCACAATATCTGCCGAATATCTGTAGCTGCGCTTATACTGGAGCCATGTTCTTCACCGTAACCGAAGCTGCTTTGGAAGACCTCCTCAAGGGCCGCAGACGTGAGCAACACCCGGAAGATCGGGTCATGCGCGTGATTTGGCTTGACGACGACTACGCTTTCAAGCTGGATACCCCTGAGTTCGACGACCTGATATTTACGCAGGACGGAGTTCAGGTGTTGTTGATCAGCCTGGATATGAATCAGAAACTCAGTGAGATGAAGATGGACGTGGTGTATCGGAACGGGAAGAACCACTTTGTCATGCATCACCAGGACTGAAATGACCTATAACCTTTATGGCCACATTCTCCTAAAGGTGCCGTGTTATGCCCGATGACCCTCTGATCCTTATAGCACTGCTGGCCGCTGTTTTCTTTGCGGGGCTGACTCAGGGCACTACCGGCTTTGGCTTCGCTCTTGTGGCCGTCCCACCTATGACCATCCTGGTGGATCCCCAGATCATAGTCCCGGCGTTGCTGGTGCAGACCCTGATGACAGGCACGCTTATCCTCCTGCACGCTCGCAAGCACCTATGCATTAACCGGATGTGGTTGTTGCCGTTGTCGGGCGTGGCGGGTATCCCTGCGGGCACGCTTATCCTCGTGGTGCTGGACCCCGGGCCCTTGAGAGTGCTCATAGGCATTGTTGTGGTAATAGCGGCCCTGGCGATGATGGCCGGCTTCAGACGACCGATACGAAATGAGCGGGTTGCTTCTGTGCCGGTTGGGTTTGTCAGCGGCACCCTTAGCGCCAGCACGGGGTTGTCTGGCCCGCCCGTCATCTTCTTCTACACCAACCAGAGTGTGGACATCCGCGAATTCAGGGCGAACATCGTGGCCCACTTCTTTATCATGAACATCGCCACCATTCCCATATACATCATCTCAGGCCTTTTTACCGGCGAGAACTTGCTCCTCAGCGCACAGCTGTTGCCTGCCACGTTGGTGGGGGTCACCAGCGGCATCGTCATCAATCGGTGGGTGCGAGAGGCGCTGTTCCGTCGGATTGCGCTGGGGCTGATTCTGGCCTCGGGGGCCATCGCCGTAGTATCCGGAGCCCTCTAGCGCAAGGCAAACGAAAGCCCCGCGACGACGAAGAGACATCGTGTGGGGCAATTGCTAGCTAATTAACGCGGTGGTTGTTAGGCCAACGCGGGCGCGTGGAGCTTGTTCAAGGGACTGATGATCTTACCAGCCTCTTCCCAGGAAACCTGGTACCGCGGTGTCACATCCAGGCCAACCGGGTTTGTCAGCCATTCCATCGGGTTAACGTCGCCACTGGCTGGGGTGTTCAAGGTTGGAGTGCCAACTGCAACAACCTTGGATTCCCGGCTTCCCGTGTAGGAAAGCTTGGTCCTTACCAGGTCGTCTATGCTGAACGCTTGATGGTTCTCCATGATGTTTCCCCTCCGTGTGCTCTCTACAACATGAGAATACGCTTTTGGCTAGGGCCAAACATCATGCGGAGGGGTGAGCGGGGGATGATTTGTGAGTCATCAAAAAGGATTAATCCCTCACCACTTTGTAGTGAGGGTGTAGCGCCCATCTATTGAGTGAAGACTTTAGGCTAGCGCTGTTGCGTGGCGCTTGTTCAAGGGACTGACGATCTCACCGGCCTCTTCCCAGGAAACCTGGTACCGGGGTGTCACATCCAGGCCAACCGGATTTGTCAGCCATTCCATCGGGTTAACGTCGCCACTGGCTGGGGTGTTCAAGGTCGGAGTGCCAACTGCAACAACCTTGGATACCCGGCTTCCTGTGTAAGAAAGCTTTGTCCTGACCAGGTCATCTATGCTGAAAGCTTGGTGGTTTTCCATGATTCCCCTCCGTGTGGCCTCTATAGGTACACAATAGCTTTTGAGGAAAGGTGGAACATCGTCCTGTGGGATGAGCAAGGGGTGATTTACGAGTCATCAAAAAGGATTAATCCTTTTCTCTCGATTACCTAACTAGCCAGTACATCCGTAGCCCTCTAGGCTCCGCCGGACAGTGGTCGCGGATGCAGGTAACCATCCGCTCTTGTTTTTGGCCGAAGCCTTGATGGAACCCCGGGCCTGGAAGAAAGCTCCTCTGTGGTTTCGTTCATTCTCATTTGCATCAGCCGCGCCAACAGCGCTTGATCTATTCCGTCAGGGGCTGTGTATTTGCCGGTCAATTGACTCGTGGCCTGCCCAATGGGGTCACGGTGTTGCGTTGATTGGGCCTCAGACATGAGCCCCCACCAGGACTCCACAAGCCAATCCGTCAGTTCTTCACTCATGGAATCGTTTTTGCGGAGAGCAACCTTCAGGAAAGACAGAAATCCAAGGTCTGGGTTTGCCCGGAGAGAGGCCATATAGGAATCCATGATGGTGGTGAGATCGGTGATTCCGTTGGCGCTGTTGTCTGCGGTCATCGGTGGTCACTCCCAGTAAATTACTGCTTCTTAGAAACAGAATGCCACAGCATGTTTAGCGTCACATCGTCTTGATGGATGATTGAGGTATCACCCGACTGGGCGATGCCTGATTTGGTAGGTCACTGGGGGTGGGAGGAGCTTTTATTAGATGCCAATGAAAAAGCGCTACGAACTATCACCCGCTTT
>CAUZTE010000180.1:0-4002 GCA_963582565.1 Dehalococcoidia bacterium
TATCCTGAATGGCCGGTATCTCCTGCGCAGCGCAGGTTTGTGGTGGCAACCACGACCGGATTATTAATACCTCTAATTGCAAGTGCAATGAGAACGATGTTCGGCTAATAGGAACGCATGGATGACCAAGTTGGATTAGAATTGCATTCCTTGTTTGGGCATCAGCCAGAACAAGGGCTTCACAAACGGAACACAACAAAGCCCCCTCATTGAGGGGGCTTCATGTTTGCCTTGTTTTCTGGCGACCCCGACGGGATTCGAACCCGTGATCTTCGCCGTGACAGGGCGATATGTTGGGCCACTACACCACGGGGCCGCGCACTACCTATCGTAGCTGTCGCATAGGGAGAGTGTCAAGGGAGTTAAGGCGTAAAACCTACTGGCCCTTCTCCATCTGCTCCCGCTGCCACGCATAGTCCACTTTGTCGTCGTAGAACTTGTCCGGATGCTCCACAGCCCAAATCTGCTTGCGGATGTTGAAGTTGTCTGGCTCCAGGGCCACACCCTCGCGCCATGCGGCCATCGCTTCGTGCGTCTTGCCGTCCTGGTAGAGCGTCAGGCCGCGTCGGAAGGGCTCCAACGCCTCAGGGTGCTTGATGACCTTCTCGGCTTCAGCTGCAGAAAGGGTGGACAGCTCGTCGAGGGAGGGTTCCGTCGCCCACGACTCCGCCAGCGCAAGGTGCTCCGGCTTGTGGATATCGAAGCCACCGCGCTTGATGTAGCGCACCGTACCCTGCTCGTCCACGAAGACGGCGTTGGGGATGGCTTTGCAGCCCAGCGCTTGGCCAACACGGTTCTCAGCGTCTACCACTGTGGTGAAGGTTGTACCGGCTTTGTCCGTGTAGCGCGTGGGTAGGTTAGGCCCCTGGGCGTCTACCGCTATGGAGAGGAACTCCATGCCCTGGGGGTGATGCTTCTCGTAGTACTCCTGCCAGACCGGCAGTTGTTCACGGCAGGCTCACCATGACGCCCACATGAACAGGATGTGCTTCTTGCCCCGGAAGCTGGCCAGCGATACTTGTTCGCCGCTCAGGCTTGGGAGCGTGATGTCAGGAATCTGGTCGCCCACGTCAATGTAGGCGGTAGGCTGTGTAGCCATAGATGTCCCCCTCGAAGTGATTGCTGTGTGTCAGGCCGACGGCCTGTTTCTAGAATGCTCAGCCAAGGCCGTGATACCCGATGACCACTTCTTCGCCGATAAGCATGACGGGGGTGATGGGCTCGGCGTTGGAGAGCTTGAGCAGCTCATCCTTGGCGCCGGGGACTTCGTCGATGTCGATCTTGGTATATGTCTTGCCTTCATCGTCCATTTCTGACATTGCTGCGTCAGAGTAGCTGCAGTCCTTCTGCGTGTAGATAGTTATCGTTGCTGTTTCCTGGGTCACATCCGCACCTCAATTCCCTGGTTTCTTACTGGGTATGATACCTATCCGCGTCAAGAGGTGCAAAGTCCCCTCTCCCGCGCCCATACGTGGACGCGGTTAGACATTTGGAAATCACAGGGAGGCCCTCCGATAATTTGGTGGCAACACCCAGAAAATATGATAATAATTTTTGGATAATCACCCAATTGTCAACCGATATATTGACGAATAGCATGAGAAATACTATTATTGATATAGAGAAAATCTCTCAGTACAAATTAGATTATTGGAGGTCATCGCCATGATGAACACAATGCCTTACCTGCTCTCTTCTACTACTGATGACCTTCTGCGTGCTACGCGTCGGTTGGAGCAGGCGACAAGAGAGTCGTGGAGCATGAACTGGTCCCAGTTTGCTTTGCAGTGCTCCCACAAGGTGATGGTCAACTCAGCCTTTGTTTTGGATAACTCGCTGGAATCCATCCACCGCTATGTGGAAGCCCAACACACCCTTGCGAAGGGCAAGTCCAAGCGGTAGTATTGTCACTCGCACAGGCACGTTAAACCCAGCCTTGGTATGAATTGCGTGAATGTCTGTGCCTCACAACTTATGACTGAAGATCGTAACGTAGGAAAATACCCCGTGAGCGTGGCCTCAAACCTCACGGATGTCGCCGAACATCGCCTAAGGGCGTTTGAGACGGCTGGTTTGTTGGAGCCTCAAAGAACAGAGGGTGGAACCAGGCTCTATTCAGACGCAGATCTGGAATTGATCCAGAAGATTGCTGAACTGGCTGATAAAGGTATCAACTACGCAGGTATCCGCGAGGTCTTGGAGATCATCGGCGACGATGAGGAGACCGGAGAAACTTCTGACTCAGAGTAGACGCGTACAAGATTGATCGAACCAAAGAGAAAGCCCTCCGAGTTATCGGAGGGCTTTCTCTTTGAAACTACATATCCATCTTTTTTTCGCCGGAGAGATAGGCTACCGGCTCTTTGGAGAATGCCACCCTGCAGCCTGGCCCGCAGAAGTAGTACACCGTTTCGCCGAACTGGTGGGTGCCGCCGGGGGCCTTCTTCACGTCCACAGTCATACCGCAGACCGGGTCGATTGCCGTCTCGTCCTTGCCGAACAGGCCTAAAAACTTTGGGCTCATTGTTTTCCTCCTGCTTTTATTTTCTTTTTGTTTTGTACCGTCAGTCAGCTCGGGTCCAGGGCTCACCCTGGTTACCCTGGCTTGAAACGCCTCAATCGTAGCGAGTTGGTAATGACCGACACGGAGCTGAATGCCATTGCTCCTGCCGCCAACATGGGATTCAGGAAACCAAGCTCACCGAACATGAACTCCAGGCTGCTTGGCACGCCGCTCCCCCACGTGGTGAACACCGGATAGAACGCGCCTGCTGCGATGGGGATCAGGGCCGTGTTGTAGAAAAATGCCCAGAACAGGTTCTGTCGAATCGTGCGAATGGTTGCGCGACTCAAGTTGAACGTCGTTAGAAGCCCGTGCAGGTCACCGCGTAGTAGCGTCACGCCAGCCGATTCCATCGCCACATCGGTGCCTGTGCCCATCGCGATGCCGACGTCTGCCTGAGCCAGCGCGGGCGCATCGTTGATGCCATCACCCACCATTGCCACGACCAACCCCTCAGCTTGCAGCTCCTTGATCTCCGCCGATTTGTCCTGCGGCAGTACGTCAGCCACGATGCGGTCGATGCCAACCTGCTTCGCGATGGCCTCTGCCGTTTTACGGTTATCGCCCGTGAGCATCACTGGCTCCAACCCCATTGCCCGGAGCTTGGCCATGACCTCTGCCGCTTCCGGCTTGATGGTGTCTGCGATGGCGACGATGCCGATCAAGGTGTCGTCTGCTGCGATGTACACCGGCGTTTTGCCGCTCGTTGCCAGGGCTTCTGTTTCAGCAGCGGTCTCGCCCAACCCGACATTGCGCGATGCCATCATGACGCTGTTTCCGATGGCGACCACGGTGCTTCCCACCTTGGCAACGATGCCCTGACCGGGTATTGCTTCGAAGTCGCTTGGCTGTTCCAGCTCGATGGTTCGTTCCTCGGCGGCCGTGACCAACGCTTCACCCAGGGCATGCTCAGAGCCTCGCTCCGCTGACGCGGCCAGTCGGAGAACTTCGGCTTCGGTGACACCTATCGGGATGATGTCCGTCACGGATGGTTTGCCCACCGTCAGCGTGCCGGTCTTGTCGAGCACGATGGTTTGGATCTTGCGTGCCCGCTCCAGCGCTTCTGCGCTCCGTATAAGCACGCCGTTTGCCGCGCCGATGCCCGTGCCAACCATGATGGCCGTTGGTGTGGCCAATCCCAGGGCGCAGGGGCAGGCGATGATGAGCACTGCTACGAAGGTGAGCATGGAGTAGGTCAAAGAGGGCGATGGTCCAAGCGTGAACCAGAGTATGAATGCCAGAGATGCCACGCCGATGACGATGGGAACAAAGTAGGACGCCACCACATCTGCCATCTTCTGGATAGGTGCTTTGGAACCCTGAGCCTCTTCAACCAATCGAATAATTTGGGAAAGCGCAGTGTCTGTGCCTACCTTGGCCGCGCGGAATGTGAAACTGCCAGTCCTGTTGGTTGTTGCGCTGAAGACATGGGCTCCAGC
>CAUZTE010000181.1:0-3989 GCA_963582565.1 Dehalococcoidia bacterium
TGGTTAGTTGCCCTGAAGTTCCCGGATGTAGTCCACCAGTAGCCATCGGTCACTTGGCGACAACAGGTTCTTGAACGCAGGCATACCGAGTAGGGTTGATGTTGCGCCGCCTTGTACGATGAGTTCGAAAATCTCGCCGTCGGTTCGACTCACCGTGCCTACACCCGTCAAATTTGCCGCAGGAGCAGAGCCATAGGCCAGAAGGAATGCGCTTACACGCCCATCGCCCAGGCCTTCATTACCGTGGCACATGGAGCAGTTCACCCGGAACAACTCTGCGCCAGCAGCGCTTGTGGCCGCAGTCCGCGTCACTGGGTTGGTCAACGCAGAGTATTCCCCAGGGCCAATGAAGGGCTCTCGCGTCAACTCTCTGGTATCAGATGCAAACTTGAAGGGAACAGCGCCGAGTGGCGATGTCAGCCGCGGCGGTTCCTGAACACGGTAGGACTGGGAATAGTGCATCTCCGCAGCCCAATCAATGGGTGCGTACGAGCCGCTCTTGGCCAGACAACCGGTAGCGGCAACAGCCACTATCAGCACAACAACAAGCAGCAGGGCACGACGGGTAGACCGTCCTGCACCCAGCTTATCGCTGCCTATGCCTGCAATATGACTCATGCTATGCACCTACTGGCTCCAATTTAACGTCTGTAGCATTTGCCGCTTTAAAGAGCGCGTCAACACGGTCAGTGTCTCCGTCAGGGGCCACCACCACCAGACCGATATAACCCTCAGTGATTCTCGGATCATAGAGGCCCAGTTTCGCCCTTGGCAAACGGGACTCAAAAATGACGCCGATGATGGTTGAGAGGATAGCACCCAGCATGGTGCCCTCATAAGCGATGATGAACATAGGAGGCAGAGCCAAGATCGGCTTACTCCCGGTTACTATCGGGTAGGCAAGCTGTGTTCCAGCCGTAACCAGAATAGCAATGGAGAAACCGAGAGCAGCACCCACCAGAGGCCATACGTACAGTCGATGGTTGGCAACCTTCTCACCAAAGGCACCTTCAGGGTACGGAGACCCTGTCAGCACTTCAAAATCATCCATGCCATTTTCTTTTAGCTTGTCTGCCGCCTCAACGGCATCGTCCACCTCTTTGAAGAGGCCCATTATGCTTCTACCTGCCATAGCTCCATCTCGCTTCGCTGATTTACTCTTCTCTGTATGCCGCCGGGACCATAACTTTCCCGACCCTGATTTCCGTTGCCATTATCTCACCCTCTTTGGCATCCGCCAGAGGGATGATGGGGAAGAACTTCACGAACGTAAGGACTCCCAAGAACACCATTGCAAAGCTTCCGCCCACCAGGATCAACTCAATTGGGCTGGGGTTGTATGAACCCCAGTTGAAGGTGAGTACCTGCTTCCGCATCAGGCTTGGGATGATGATGAGGAACCTCTCCAACCACATGCCAATGTTCACCAATACACAGGTCCAGAACATCAACGCGACGTTGCGTCGTACCTTCCGGAACAACCAGAGTGGCACCGGGATGAAGAAGGACGTCAGTGCAAAGATGATGAACGCTGCATTGAACGGCCACTGGGTCAACTGCAGGGTCCTCAGGGACAACTCAGGCTCCTCATTGGGATAGAAGCCCATCATGAATTCAATGATGAAGAAGTAGAACCAGGCCACCGCTACCGCGATCATGAGTCGAGCAAGCGCATCGAAGTGGTCGTCGCGGATGTAGTTCTCCCATTTGAACATCCATCGGAGAAGAGCCAGAATGGAGATCACGCCTGCCACACCCGAGTGTACCGCGCCGATGACGAAGTACGGGGCGAAGATGGTTGCGTTCCAACCCTCGACAGCGATCTGAACCGCGAAGTCCCACGACACGATACTGTGAACGGAGACGAACACCGGGAGAATCAGGGCTGAGAGCAGGAATCCTGCAATGATCTGCAGCTTCCACTGTCGCGTGTTGCCCCGCCAGCCCAGGCTCATTGCGGAGTACATGCGCTGCCTCATGCCAGATGAATGGTCACGAAGCACTGCCAGGTCAGGGATGAGCAACAAGCCCACGAACAATGCAGTACTTGTCAGATACGTCGAAATAGCTGTTGGGTCCCAAACGAAGGGGGATCGGATGTCCGGCCAAATCCCTCTGCCGAAGTCATAGCCGGGAGGCATGGACCAGTAGAGCCTCCAAGGCCGACCAAGATGGAAAAGGGGATGCATAGCTGCTGTGCCGAGGGCGAAAACGGTCAATACCTCTGCAGCACGGGTGGCGGGTCTACGCCACTCTGCGTTCGCAAGTCGGAGGATGGCTGAGAGCATGACTCCGGCGTGGCTGATGCCTACCCAGAACACGAAGTTCACCAGGAGGAAGCCCCACATGACCGGGCGGTTCAGGCCGTATACGCCAGTCCCGTGGTTAATCGCCCATGCGAAAGCACCCATAGCCGAAGCGGCGAAGATGCTCAAAAAGGCCATGAGGCCATAGAACCACATAGGCGTGTCAAGGACAGGTCTTAGCAGGTCTCGGTTAATCTGTATTTCTGTCAGTGTTGGACGCTGTTGCATCCCGGCTCCTTAAACCATCAAACGGGAATTTACTCGGGTTTAGCTAACACCTTCAACGGGAGGCGTTTCAACGGACGGATCTCTTGCAGGAGCATCCCTTCACGGACCTCCCACATACTAATGACCGGTATGAACTTCACTGCCAGGGTGAATAAGAGGATTGATCCGCTGACCACACCCATAAGCATCATGATGTCGGAACTGTCCGGGGTCACTCCCTCAGGCACCGTTTCCAGAACGTGCGCTGTGACGTTCTCAACGGAGTAGGACGATACGTAGATGCGAATCTTGTCCAGGAACGCTCCCGACAGGATAAACAAAGATACCAACGCGGGTCCCCAGATGCTCTTCCGCAGGCCGTTCCACATCAGGAGCAGCAACGGAACAGCAAAGCTGAGCAAGAGCGTCATGATGAAAATCGTTTTATAGGGCCCGAACCACATCAACTGGAGCAGATCCTGCTGCAACGGCGTCTTGCCGTACCAGAGGACGATGAAACCCGACCACCAGAAGTACATCCACAGGAGCGAGGATGCGAGCATGAGCTTGGCCATGCTCCAGAACTGGTTGACGTTGATGTAATCCTTGAAGCCACCAGCAGCCCGTATAACGAAGGCGGTCACAATGACCGTGGCCAACGCCGATTGGATGCCACCGAGGGCCTGCCATGTGGGCATGATAGAGTCACGCATCCCTGGTATGAGGCTCTGACCGAAGTCAAAACTCACGTATGTATGCGCAAAGACCAACATCATGAAGTAGAAGGCACCGAGGACGCCAAGGCCAGCTCTCAGTCCGCGCCACTGGCGCTTGGTGCCGACCCAGCCCAGGGACAACCTGGTGTACCAGACCTTCCGCCAACCGGTTGTGCGCTCTCTTGCTGCAGCAAAGTCAGGGATGGCTGAGGCCCACAAAAGGCCGAACCCGTTAATAACAAGGAAAATCAGACCCAGCGCGATGTACAGATGCGGCGCACCAACAGGCCAACCCTCTGCAACCTTGTCATAGAACCACATGGTGTTGCGGCCTTCTGCCGATGGCAATGACACCAGCAGAGGAATTGAAATCAACAATACGAGCAAACCGGCAACGGACCATATCTCAGCGATGCGGGATATCGGCCGTGTCCAGTGAGCTTTGGCAAACCGGGGCGCAAGGGCAATCAGCGGCGCCGATAGGCTTGTAGTCAAAATGAACGCCATACCAGCAGCCAGATAACCCCAGGGCATATGACTATCAAGGCCTTCGTCACTGAGCTTCAGAAGGAAGCCAATGACGCCCAAAACCGTCACGCCGGCCAGAGCCAACACCAACAGCCAGTACCTAGAGGTGGTCCGTGTGGTCCAACTCAGTACTTCTTCATTGACCTGTTCTGATGTACGTACCAGTAGGTCTACATGATGCCCGTGGGGGCCGCCGTTATGCATGCGCCTCTTCCGTTACTGCGTGGGGGTC
>CAUZTE010000182.1:0-3958 GCA_963582565.1 Dehalococcoidia bacterium
AGCCGGAGCTGGGCTACTTTGTTGAGGAAGAGGCCGTGGCCGCGTGGGGCATCATGCGTTCGCCGCGCGTGTTCCAGGACTTCCCTAACTTGAAGCTCGTGGTCGGCCATGGTGGAGGCTACATCCCCTACCAGGCAGGCAGAGGGCGAGCGTTCCGCATGAACTCGCAGCAGCGCGAGCCAGACGCCGGTTGGGAGAGCTTCGACGACTCCATGCGGCGGCTGTACTACGACACGGTGCTATACGACGGCGAGGCGATGGAGTTGCTTATCAAGGTGGTAGGAGCAGACCGCGTCCTCTTTGGAACGGACAAGCCCGCCAACGGTTCAGTGAAAGACCCGGTCACCGGCAGGGTGCTGAATGATGTGAAGCCGCTCATTGATGACATCGCTTGGCTCAGCGACGAGGACAAGCACGCGATATTCGAGGGGAACGCTCGCAAGTTGTACAGTCGACTCAAGGTATAATCGAGAGCGTAGGAACTAAACGATAGAAATAAAAAGACCCTGGCGGGTTACTCGCCAGGGTCTTTTTACTTGGTCTGAATAGAGTTAGTTGGAAGTGACGTTGGTGTTGACTACCCCTGCAGTCTGCTTCTTCACTTGCTCCACAGCCTCTGCTATCGGGATGCTGTCCGGCAAAGTCATGCGTGCCGTGTGCACCCTATAGGAGTCAGGGTTGCTCGGTCCGGATGGTTCCTGGCCTTCCATCAGTGCGACTGCAGCATCGATGAGGCGCTTGCGTACAGCGATGATGTTCTGGTCGGATGTGACTAGACTCTCCAGGCTACGGTCAGCCCTGGGACCCCACTGGTCTTCTACCAATGCAAGGTCCTGGACAGGGAATGCTTTAATGCCCGTATAGGAATAGTTCTTCTGGGCAACTCTATCGATAAGGTAGTCGTTGTCCTTGTTCTCAACGGCCAGGAAAGAACCGGGAATCTGATCCGGATAGGTGTAACCGCCGTACTTGTCCTCATTTACCTGTTCCGGAGTGAATGGCGCATAGCTCCAGCGTAGCCGGTAGTGATAGCAACTCTCATCGTCGATGGGTATTCGTAGGTTGGAGGCGTAGACGCCTGGGCCAGCAATGCCGGAACCGGTGAATGCAGGCATGAAGAACTGGCTCACGGTGACAACATTACTCGACTCACCGAACCCAGCGACTGCAACGTGCTGCTGCCCGTACGGGGTATCCTCAATCTGCACGTGCTTCCGGTTGAGGAAGCTGTTCAGGCGGTTGCCGCCACGCAGGCGGTTGCCGGGGTTTGAGTTGTTGCCGTCCAGTGTGCTGTGAAGGAAGAAACCATGGCTAGGGTCGTAGTCACCCTCAATGGCCTGGAAGTAGTTGCAGCGCAGCAAGTACTTTCGTAAGTAGCGTCGGTCATCGCCCATGTCAAACCACTCGAATGTGGGCTTTGGTGGCATCTTGTCCTTTGGCCCAAGATAAGCCCAGATGATGCCGCCGGCTTCGAATGCGGGATACGCCTTGATGGCCACTTTTTCCTTATAGGTCTCGCCTTCCGGAGAGTTGGGCAGATCAACGCAGTCGCCGTTCACATTGAACTTCCATCCGTGATAGACGCAGCGCAGACCGCATTCCTCGTTACGACCGAAGAACAAAGGCGCGCCGCGATGAGGGCAGTAAGCGTCGACGAGGCCAGGATTGCCGTCGGAGTCTCGGAAAGCAATCAGGCTCTCGCTCAGGAGCGTGACTCGTGCGGGAGTGCTGTCAGCGCCGGGAATCTCCTCTGCAAGGCAAGCTGGAATCCAGTGTCGTCGGAACAGATCTCCCATAGGTGTGCCTGGGCCGGTCTGCGTCAAAAGGTCATTTTCTTCACGCGTCAGCATAGTGCCCTCCCCTGTTATGTGGCGGTTGTTCTGCTTCGCATGAGGACACCGCCGTTGTGCGGCAGACTACCGTTGGGATCGGTGCGTGTCAACCCGATAGAGGCTGTGTCGCTGCGGCGAGGGGACTAAAGAGGTATTGCCTCCGGCGGAGACTAAAGACCTAACCCCAACTCGCTAGCAAGTAACAGCCCTCTGGCCCGCAGGCCAGTCTCAGGCATACCCCCGCAGGCCAATCATAGACACACGCGACCTTACAGCCCCAGCAATGCCACAACATCGGCCAGGTTGTGGACGGTAATGACCCCCTCGGGCAAAACTTCGTCAGGAGGAATGTCCGGATAGCGGTTCATGTATATCGCGCGGATGCCCGTAGCTAATGCACCTTCAACGTCCGCGCTAATGGAGTCGCCAACGTGAAGTGCCTGGTCGGCGTCCACGTTGGCACGGGCCAACGATGCCAGATAGATAGGAGCATGGGGCTTCCCCTGCCCCACGTCTCCTGACGTCACTACAAAGTCTGCATAGAGGTCAAGGTGCATATCCTGGGCTAGTTGTTGCCCGCTTGTGCTCATGTTGGAGATGATGCCGGTGGTGTACCCGGCTGATCGAAGGCGTGGCAGCACTTCTGCAACGTCTTCGTAAAGGGTCATAACGTATGGGATCTCCCGTACACGGTCCCAGATGCTCAGGGCTGTGGGTGCTGGCACATCTACCCCGGAACCTTCCAACACTAATCGCTCGTACTCCGCGAAGAAACTGCGCTCAGTCGCTATCGAACCAACCTGCCGCTTGGCCTTCTCAGCAGCCATGAATTCGTCCGCCATCAAGTAGCCTCTGCCGATTCCCTCTGCGGTCACCGTGTACCCGAAGGCTGCACAAGCCTCTGTCTGGATCTCTTCCCTGGTGGGCGTAAAGCAGGCGAGGGTGTTGTAGAGGTCAAAGAAGATGGCTTTAACATTGGCCAGATTGTTCTTGGCATTAACCATCAGTGAACCCGTTTCCCCAGTGGGTGCGGTCGCAGAAAGGCTTTGTTCCGAAGCCGCCGCATCGACAGAGCACATAGGACTCAGGCGGGTTCAGTAACCGCCCCTCGCTGTTCGTGATAGGTATGGATCCTTTCGCTAAATAGGGTCCGTTGGGCGCAATGCAGATGCTAGCTTGGTCTTGTTCTTGGGTCATCGATGTCTCGGTTCATTGGAGTTGCAGTTTCACCGTTGTAAGGTCGCCACGTAGAAGCAGTGTAGATAATGTTTATGTAGCAGTCAAAATCATCATTGTCTGGTGCTATCATGGGCCTGCTATGAACAACGCGATGGTAATAGGGCGCTTTGCCGCTCGAATCGGCCGCTCAACACTCGATTTGCTGTTCCCTCCCAAGTGTGCCGGGTGCGGGGCGGAAGGATCGTATCTATGCGATGTCTGTATTGCCGATGCCCCAAAGGCACCGGATGCTACCGGCGAAGGTCTGGAAGCAATCATTTCCCCGTTCCAGATGCAAGGTGCTGCGCGAGAAGTCGTGCATCGTTTGAAGTACAGCGGGCTGCGCGTGATGGCTGAGCCAATGGGAGCGGCAATGGCACAGCAGCTGGAGCGAAATCGCATAACAGCAGACATTCTTGTTCCGGTGCCTTTGCATCCCAAACGGTTGCGTGAGTGTGGCTACAATCAGGCTGAACTGTTGGCCAAGCGGGTTGGGAAATGGCTTGATGTGGGTGTGGATGGCAAAGGCCTGATTCGAACCGACTACCGCGGCCCGCAGGCTCGCGCCGCCGCACGGGAAGAACGAATGGCTAACGTGACGGGGGCGTTCACTACCCAAAGGAACTTTGATGGCTTACGTGTTGTGGTGGTTGATGACGTAACTACTACGGGCTCGACACTGGAGGCATGTGCTGCCGCGCTCCGTGAGGCTGGAGCGGCTGGAATATGGGGGCTCACCTTTGCTCGTGAGGTTTGATTCCGTAGCGTAACGATATTGGAGAAACATTACTATGGACGATAACTATAAAACCCGACCGCAACCCTGGGCAATCATTACAAGCGAACCCGGCCCTGAACTTCCGTTGGTTACGGTGCGGTTTGACACCGTGCGAAACCCCCGTACAGAC
>CAUZTE010000183.1:0-3914 GCA_963582565.1 Dehalococcoidia bacterium
CGTTGACGTTTGACCTGGGCTTGCGTCTGCTCCATGAGTCGTCCGTAGGGGACGCCAGAAGGGCAGACCGCTTCGCACGCTCGACATTGCAGGCAGGCATCCCAGTGATCGATGACACCCTGTTCAAGCCCAATCCTGCCCTCAAACACCGCCTTCATCAGAGCGATGCGACCTCGTGGTGATTCTGTTTCCAGTCCGGTTTCAACGTAGGTGGGGCAAGCGTTGAGGCAGAGGCCGCAGTGAACGCAACTGTACAGGTCTTCCTCCTGTGGCGCGTCTGGCCCTTGGAACGCAGAAACCCCAACCTTCCAGGTCTTTTCAGTCATCAAAGACCTCCAACATAGCGACCAGGATTCAGGATGCCTTGCGGGTCGTACTGCTCCTTGAGCTGGCGCATCACGGCAAACCCATCGGGTACGAGGCCCCAGGCATCAACGCCTTCCAGCGAGGATTGCGACTCCACCACAACCTGGGCTTCCATGATGGAAGCACTAGTCCGAAGACCGGCAAGGTAGCCTCCCACATCATCCGGTGTCGCGTCTGAAGCCCACGAGGCTTGTACAACACCACGAGTGGCGCTCAGTGTGACAGCTGCGTCAGAGTCGGTCCCGACCAACGCCATAAGCTCCGCTCCCTGGGCAGGGGTGCCGAGCAGACGAAGAGCCAGCGCAGGTGGCCCCGATTCCCATCCAATGTTAGCTACGCTCTTCCAGAGAGCCGCACTCGCAGCATCGTCCATGGACGTTACGGCGTCAGCGCCATGGTCATGACATGCCGAAGCACATGCATCGACAGAGCGTGTGACCGCCGAGAAGCGACCGGCCACTCGTAGGAGCAGCTGATACTTGCCTGTAACCCCGTCCAAGCCCGCTCGAGCGCATGCAGCATGGTTCAGCACTTCAGCGGCCAGTAGTGGAAGTCCCTGGGCAGCTACGGCGTTGCAGGCAGCAACAGCGTCAACCACAGAACCAAAGGATGCCGATACCGTCGCCTCGGCACGGGGGAGCGGGGTCACCTTGAACGTGGCCTCGGTAATGACCGCCAGCGTGCCCATCGAACCGATGTACAGCCTGTCCATGGCGTAGCCGGTCACGTTCTTCACGACGATGCCGCCATTTTTGACCATCGACCCATCGGCCAGCACGGCGTGCATGCCGATGACCAGGTCTCGCGGCAAACCGAATGCTGCACTCAGCGGCCCGCCAGTTCCCACAGCCAACACGCCACCAATGGTTGCTTGAGCCTGCATCGCAGGATCGATGGGCAGGTACTGGCCGGACTCCCGCAGCGTGTCCTGGAGTGTTTGCACCGTGCAGCCAGCCTCCACCGTGACGGTGAGGTCAGCGGGGCGATGCTCCACCACGCTGTTGAGCCCTTGCATGTCCAAAGCCACGTGGTAGCGGTTCGGCGCGTTGCCCAGCCCCATCCGTGTACCGCCACCCCAGGGAATGACGCCAGCACCCAATCGTGACGCGGCAGTCAAAACGATTGATACCCCTTCAATACTGTCAGGGCGAGCGACGACAAGCGGCTGAGCGCCTTTAACGGCGTAGCTGGCAAGGTTTGCACCGGCAACGAGGCCAGCGTTAGGCAACGCCTGCTCAAGTGCAGCCACGTCAACGGCAACATCGCCCTTCACGTTAGACAAAGGCGTCCAAGCCAAGTCGGGTGATTGCCGGGTGTTGCAACAGTTCCACGCAGGAGGCTCCAGTTGGGAATATCTTGCCGGGGTTGAAAGTCTCGCCACTACCAAATCCGGGGTTAAGTCGCGCCATCGCCTCCAGGTCGGCCTCGGTGAAGCAGAGGTCCATGTACTCCTGTTTCTCAAGGCCAACGCCGTGTTCGCCCGACAACGCGCCACCAAGCTCGATGCAGGCACGTAGAATCGCACCGCCAGCCTCTTTGGAGCGTCGCTTCTCATCCTCGATACGCTCATCGAAGAGGATGCAGGGATGCAGGTTGCCGTCACCGGCGTGGAACACGTTGGCAATGGGAAGGCCGTACTCCTCCGATATTTCACGAATACGTCGCAATGCGTCCATGACTCGAGTGCGGGGCACCACGCCGTCCAGCAGGTAGTAGCTTGGGGCGAGGCGGCCCAGCGCTCCCAATGCAGTCTTGCGCCCGGCCCACAGTCGCTCACGTTCAGCGGGGTCGTCGGCAACACGTACTTCCGTCGCGCCGCTAGCCCGGCATATCTCCTGAACTTCAATAGCCTCTTCAATGACCGATTCTTTCAGCCCTTCAACCTCTACCAGCAACACTGCTTCGGCATCGGCGGGGTAACCAGCATGGATGGCAGGCTCAACGGCCTGGATTGTGAGCTTGTCCATCATCTCTATGGCCGCCGGGACGATGCCGCTTGCGATGATGGCAGACACCGCCGCACTGGCTTCGTCCTCCCCTTGAAAGATGGCCAGCATGGTGGTCACAAGCTCTGGCAACGGTTGCAACCTGACAGCGACCTTTGTGGTCACAGCGAGAGTGCCCTCTGAGCCGATGAGCACGCCTCGGAGGTCATAGCCGATTGACTCATGCTGACGCCCTCCAACCCAGATAACCGAACCGTCAGCCAACACTGTTTCCATGCCAAGGACGTGGTTAGTGGTGACGCCATACGCCAGACAGTGGGGCCCGCCAGCATTCTCCGCCACGTTCCCACCAATGGTGCAGGCCTTCTGGCTTGAGGGATCCGGGGCGTAGCGCAGACCGAAGGGCTCGGCGGCCTTTGAGATATCGATGTTCACCACGCCCGGCTCGACAAGAGCCATACGTTGTTCGGCGTCGATCTCAATGATGTGGTTCATGCGAGTCAGAGGCATGAGGATGCCGCCCATGGCAGGAATTGCTCCGCCACTGAGGCCGGTGCCAGCCCCTCGCGGCACAACGGGCACGCAGTGTTTCCGGGCGATGGCGACGACCTGCGATACCTGCTCGGTATCAGCGGGGACAGCGACTATCTGGGGTGCTGCGCGTTCAACCGAACCATCGTACTCATAGACCAGCAACTCTTCCGGCTGCTCCATGACGTATCGACGTCCCAAGGCCTGGCGTAGCTCTTTGATGAGGGGTTCCATCAAGCAGTCCCTTCTTCCGCGACTCAAGACAACGGAAACAGGATAGCAGGAGACGCGTCAGATGGGGAAGAAAGTGGGTGGGGGACGGTTGTCCTGGTGGGCCGAGTAAGATTCGAACTTACGACCTCAGCTTTATCAGAGCTGCGCTCTAACCGACTGAGCTACCGGCCCAAGAACAGGCGGCACAGGAGTGAAGTCATTACGTGCCGCGTAGGAAAGTATAGCTGCGGGCTCTTTGGCGTGTCAACGCGGAGCGCTTGGGCCCGCTTCTATGTCAGGGCACCTATGCCGTAGTAGCTGAATTTCCTTGACACTTCATAGCTGGCTTTGCTACGATGCGGCATCGTTATTCTAAGCCGTTGTGAGGCGTATTTAGCGGCCACAACGCGGTTGAGAGCGTCCGACTCAAGTCGGTAACTTGTACGTGGGGAAGAGAAGTCCCGTGTCTGCATCAGCCAGTGTAACGGGCTCCATTTCCGCGCCAGGGTTCTTGGCCAAATACCAGGCGCCTCTTCAAGCTGCGCTTCAGGACAGCCTCTCCACAAGCATCCCACCCCTTGGCACTATGCTGCGCTACCACATGGGTTGGGAAACCCCGGAAGGCGTTCCTGTCCAAGCTACCTCTGGCAAGGGACTACGCCCCGCTTTGTGCCTTTTCACATGCGAGGCTGTTGGCGGCAACGCTATCAAAGCGTTGCCCGCCGCGGTGGCACTTGAGCTGATACACAACTTCTCCCTCGTCCATGACGATATCCAGGATCTGGACCTTGAGCGTCACGGTCGGAAAACCGTGTGGGCGGTGTGGGGCAAGCCCAAAGCCATGATAGCTGGCAACAA
>CAUZTE010000184.1:0-3899 GCA_963582565.1 Dehalococcoidia bacterium
CACCGTGGTTGGCTCAGGCGTGGCGGCAAGCGGTTGGGTTACCGGGCGTGCAGTGCCCTCGCTCGTGCATGCAACCATGATGGTCAATGCAAAAACCGTGGACACAACCAGTAAAAACGCTCTCCCCATATATCCATTGTAGAAGGTCTTGCAACCTTTCCCTGTGCTATCCTGTCGAAACGACAAATTCATACTGCATGGGAGGCTAGGGTGCCCGTCCCCACTACTATCAAAACCCTTATAAATGAGCAGCTTCCCACAGATATGCGGGCTTTCCTTCATTCCGCTGGAGAATGTGCTGACAGCAATGGGTTCCGGCTGTTCCTCGTCGGTGGCATGGTGCGAGACCTCCTGCTGGGTCGACCTTCCCGTGACCCCGATTTGTTGGTTCAGGGCACAGACCTGACCATGAACGGCGCTTCCGATTTAGCGGATCTACTCGCTTCAACATTGGGTGGAGAAGTGACTTCCCGGTCGCAGTTCGGCACCGCCAAACTCAACGCCAAAGGCTTTGAAACCGACTTGATAACCGCCCGGCAAGAGACGTATTCCCTTCCAGGTGCGCTGCCCGATGTGGCTCCGGCAACCATAGAAGAGGATATGGCACGGCGCGACTTTACGCTCAACACCCTGGCGGCAGACCTTTCCCCCGGCTCCTTTGGTGATTTGATCGACCTACAGAACGGGGGCAAGGATTTGGAGCAAGGAAGCTTACGCATCCTCCATGACCGTAGCTTTCAGGACGACCCTACTCGGCTGCTTCGCGCTGCCCGTTATGAGACACGACTTGGCCTGCATATGGCACCGGACACCGAGGCCGCAGCTCGACGCGACGCCGAGTACTTGAGAGGCATCAGCGGTGACCGGATTCGTCATGAACTTGAACGTATATTCGACGAGCCTCAACCGGAGCTTGCGCTGGGTAGGGCGGAAGACATGGTGTTCTTTTCGTACCTACTCTCAACGTTGGAGTGGGGGCCTGAATTGACCAGGGCTGCCCAGAGCCTGCGTGAGTCCGGCTACGAGACATCGCCAATGCTGTTCCTGGCGTTGCTGGCATTGCCGCTTATGAGAGACAACCCGGAAGCGCTGGTGACCAGACTCAATGCTCCGGCATCGTGGGCCGTAGTGATACGGGATACGTACGCGTTGCGGGTGACTCTGCCATCGTTGAGTGTTGAGAACATCCAGCCGAGCACTGTATACGCAAAACTTGCTGGCTTGGTCCCTGAGGCAATCCTTGCATGGAGTGCCCTCGCCCCTTACCGGTCAGTGAGAGGCCTCCTCCTCAGCTTCCAGATGAAGTGGCGCGATGTGAAGACGCACCTGACCGGTGACGATCTGATGTCCCTGGGTATACCTCAGGGGCCGGAGATTGGCGTGGTGTTGCAAGAGTTGTTGAACGCTCGACTCGATGACGTTATTTTCACTCGTGAGGAAGAGGAGTCGTTTGTGAAAAACCGCATCTCCTCCAGTGAACACACCTAAGAAGATACCTACAACCAAGAACCGAGGACAGCCAATGGCTAAAGAAGTTCAGCTCTACTGGTGGAAGAAGTGATCCACCTGTAGAAAAGTGAGGGAGTTGCTCTCACAAGCGGATGTGTCAGTCACGGAACGCGATTTCTTTGCGGAGCCGTTCACGGAGGATGGCTTGCGGACGTTGTTGGGCGGAACCCCGACCAGAGACGCTTTTGCCGCCAGAAGTCCCACCGTGAAGAAGCTTGGCCTTGATTTGGATGCCCTCAGCGATGATGAACTGCTGAAGCTCATGGTGGAGGAACCGCGCCTCATCCGTAGGCCCATCGTGGTCATCGACGGACAGCTCATCCCCGGGGCATCGGAGAAGTCGCTGACGGGTTTGCTGTAGCGTCTCCACCAACCCCGGACTGTAAACACCAAGTTGCATGGGTAACCGCAGGCACATAGGTCTAGGGCCTAACCCTGTTAGGTAGCCGCAGGCATGTGGGTGCAGGGCCTAACCCTGCTTTGGTAACCGCAGGCAAATGGGTCCAGGGCCTAGCCCTGGCCTTGGCGGCGACGGAAGAACAAGTACTGCTGGGCGTAACCGGCATTCGCGCCGAAGGTTTTGTGAGCCCATGCGAGAAGTTTGTCGTAAGGAAGTTCTTCCTCGTCCAGGTACCACTCTTCGAAAGCGCGCCTCACCCATCGGTCTATAGGTACCGCTTCCAACTTGTCCAGGGCGAAGAGCAGGACGCAATCGGCCACCTTGGCCCCCACACCGGGCAGTGCCATAAGCTCAGCTTTGGCGTCCTCATAGGATTTATCGCGTAACGCACCGGGGGTTAGGCCGCCTGAGGCCACGATTTCTGCCGTCTTCGCCACGTACTTCGCCCGATACCCAAGAGCCAACTTCCGCAGCACATCTTCTCCGGCGGATGCTAGCACGTCAGGTGTTGGGAACGCCTGTCGTTGAATGCCGCCCATGGTGACCGTCTCACCAAGCTCGTTTGCCAGCGATTCCTGCATCTGGGCTATACGGGGAATGTTGGAGTTCTGGGAGCAGATGAAGGCAATGAGGCACTCCCACGGATCCTGCCTGAGAATGCGTAGGCCCCAGTGTTGCTGAATCACATCGGTAAGGCGCTCGTCTTTGCAGAGGTGTTCGTAGATGGTTGGCAGGTCGTCGTCCATGCGGAAATATCGATGCACGGCATCACTGATGCCCGGGGCAGCGTCCATGTTGCATTCCACTACCAACCCGCTATCAAGTCGCTCCAGCGTCACCAACTCACCGGCAATGAACCCGATCCATACGCCATCCACCTCATGCCATCGGAAAGCCTGACCACTCTCAAGGGTGAGGGGGAGGTCCAGGGGTTGATCGATAGGGACTTCTATTCGGTATGTGTCTGGTGATGTACTCATAGTGTGCCCCGAGTATAAGCCAACGGGCCTGCAGTGAGGGCAATAGAAAAGGGGCAATCGTTCCAACTGCCCCTTTTGCTTGTTCTCGTCTCGCCACACCGGCGAGTATTAATGCTGTCAGGCGAGGGAGTGGTGATGCCCTTTCACCGCCACATCAACGGAGAAAGACTTGAACATCAGAAACTTCCTCAACCCCAAATCGATGCTCTCGGACATCTCCGCCAGTGATGGTGCAACCAAAATATCGATATCTTCGAGCGATACCTTTTGGTATCCCTGCGTGTTCTTGCCCTTGAGGTAGGTGTCGACCGACACCTGCGCCTGACCGCCTCACCCTACTGCGGAGATGAAGTCTATGGCCACCGTGCCGCCTTTTAGACGGACCTGCTCCAGGGCTTGTTCCGTGACGTTTATGTGCACCGCGTGCCTCCGTACGTGTTTCGATGGTGTTCCATTGAGCCAACCTTCTATTTCCTTAGACGCAGTTGGCCCCAACTAGATGCAGAGGCCTAGTCTTCAGGCGGCGCGGCCAGCCATCCGGTGACCAATGCGGGGAGTTCATTCAACTGTGGTCGAGTGACAGTGCAGTCCGGCAGCGATTTCAAAAACAGCGCTCCGTATGACCGGGCGGTGAGCCTTCTATCCAGGACAGCAACAACGCCACGATCAGTGCCTGTTCGGATCAATCGACCGAACCCCTGGCGGAAGCGGAGGATGGCCTGTGGTACAGCGTAGTCTCGGAACGGCTCTTCGTACCCCTCGGAGCGCGCCGCAAAGACCGGGTCGCTCGGAACATCGAAGGGTAGTCTAGCGAGTACCAGTACAGTGAGAGCATCCCCTGCCAGGTCCACACCCTCCCAGAAGCTTGAGGTTCCCAGGAGCAGGGACCGGGGGTTGGCCAGGAAGTCATCCATCAGCGCCCTAGGAGCGCCGTCCACACCCTGAGCCAGCACACGGATGTCGTCGCCCTCCAACGCTGTTCTAGCAACCTCTGCCGCAGCACGGAGCGC
>CAUZTE010000185.1:0-3873 GCA_963582565.1 Dehalococcoidia bacterium
TTTCTCTCGTGACCGCGCATTCTTCGCATGGGATGTCACCGTTGCAGGGTGGGTGATGGACATACCGGGTCCGGGAGTAAATTCGCTCATGGAGGCTGTCTCATGGGCCGGGGTTAAACCCGCCATCGTGGTCATGGTTCTGACAGCGACGGCACTGGCAACACGGTTTTTGGGCTGGCGTGCGGGGTTGCTGGTGTTCTCTGTGCTGATCATCACGGCGGCGAACGAGGAATTCAAGGAAATAATCGGCCGCCCCCGCCCTAACGACGTGGATGGTATGGGAAACAAAAGCTTCCCCAGTGGTCATGCGTTGTACGCATCGCTCCTGATGGGAGTGACGTGGCTGTTGGTAGCGCCTAGATTACCCAAACAAAGCCATCGCTTGAGCATGGCCGGTATATTTGTGGCTTGGGTGCTGGTGACGGGAGTGTCCCGCATCCATCTGGAGAAGCACTGGCCGAGTGATGTGTTGGGCGCCTACCTGTTGGGTGCCGCGTTAATACTAGTCATGGCGTGGGCTATTCCCGTATTGAATGGAATCCGACGATCCTCTCATGAACCCTCAACCGAAGAAGGGGAGGCCTCTTGAAGAAAACCCTTGCCCAGCGGCTGCCCTTCTACTACGGCTGGGTCATCGTCGCCTTCGGCTTCGTCTTTGGCGCTTTCAACGTCGGAATGACGTCCTGGGGTCTGGGAGTGTTTGTCACGCCTATGCAAGAGGACCTGGACTGGGACAGGAGTTTGGTCTTCCTTCCGATGTTGGTGGGTGCATTAGTCACACTGCCGCTGGGCATCGTCCTTGGCCCACTGGCCGATAAGAAGCACGGGCCGCGGCTCATGGCCATCATCGGTGTGATCTTGTTTGGTATATCCCTGCTGTACATGAGGAATGCAGGGAACGTCTTTGGCTACATCCTGATCTTTGGTGTCGTAGGTGGGTTTGGGCGTTTCACGGTTCAGATAGCGCTGGTGGTCGTTCCCAAGTGGTTCGTGCGCAGACGAGGACTGGCCCAGGCATCAGTCTCGGCAGGGTTCTCCGTAGGGCCGCTGATCTTTCCACTCATCCTGCAGAGCCTCGTCGATAGCATTGGTTGGCGCGATGCCTGGTTTGTGATGGGTATTGCGCTGCTTGTTTTGGCGCTGCCGGGTGCGTTCCTTATCATCCGGTCCCCAGAGGATGTGGGGCTACTGCCGGATGGCGATAAACCAGACGATTCGCCTGCCGATGCCCCGGTTGCCGCCAGAAAAGCCTCACCTCTCCGGGGCAACTCGAGGGAGGTCAGCCTCACCCGCAAGGAAGCGTTGCATACCCGCCAGTTCTGGTACCTCGTGGTGGCGATTGGACTGGCGACCGTTGGAATCCGGGGGATGATCCCCAACTTCCAGCCGTTCTTCATTTCCCTGGATTTCAATGCGACCACAGCAGCAGCATCCATCACTGCCTATGCAGTCCCAGCCATCATCATGGGGTTTGTGTTTGGCATCATGGCTGACAGGCAGGGTCCGCGAAAGCCCTTCTTGATTGTCTGCTGCATTGTTGCCAGCGGACTTGTGCTGATCTCTTTGGTGTCCATCATGCAGAACGTCGTCATGATGTTTGCTGCAATGATCTACCTGGGGTTCGGGCTGAACGCCTTCTTCGTGGTCAGCCAGGTCTTCGTTGCCAATACGTTTGGGCGACAGCACATCGGTGCCATCCGAGGGGTCATGCAGACCGTCAACAACCTGGCTACCTTCGGCGGGCCATGGCTCTTCGGCGTCATGTACGATATCTCGACCGAGTACGTCGTGCTCTTCTCTGTGGCAGTGGGCTTCTGGCTTATCACCATTACCATGGGCACACTGGTCAAACCCCTCGTTCGACCGCCGGCTCAGCCAACGCCCGAAACATCCTGACATCGCCGCGCCCTTGACCCCAACATTGAGCGTGTGTCTAATGAGGGTGTTGGAGTGTTCCTGATTCAGCGGGATTGGGTGGTATCGACGCCTGTGGCAGACAACCAGAACGACCCTGCAGCAGCAAGAGACCTGCTATTAGAAACAGGGGAGGTCATATCCTGTGACCTTGTTCCTCTTGGCTCCAACTACACGTTCCTCGTGAACCTCCAGGGTGAGGACGGGGAGCAACTTAAAGCCATCTACAAACCTCGCAAAGGCGAGGTTCCCCTCTGGGACTTTCCCGGCGGTACACTCCACATCCGTGAATATGCTTCATATCTGCTAACAGACACCCTTGGGTGGTGCTTCATCCCCAAAACCATCCTGAGAGAAGGCCCGCATGGCACCGGCTCTGTGCAGCTCTATGTGGAGCACAACTCTAACGAGCACTACTTCACGATGCGCGAAGAGCACCACGACGAGCTGCGACGCGTATGCCTCTTTGATCTCCTGACGAACAATGCCGACCGGAAGGCGGGCCACACACTGCTGGGCGAGGACGGGCAGGTCTGGGGAATCGACCACGGGCTGACGTTCCATCCCTTCCCCAAGCTGCGGACGGTGATCTGGGACTTTGCCGATGAGCCTGTGTCGGAGCGTTTGATCAACGATCTGCTTGGGCTGCAAACACGGATAGATAACCTCGATGCGTCTATGGCTCCTCTACTGAATCTCCTTGACCCCAAAGAGGTTGAAGCGCTCAGCCTCCGACTTGCGGCCATCTTGGCCAACCCCGTGTTCCCAGACCCTTCCAATGCCCACATCCCCTGGCCTTACATGTAGACAGCCATTGGCTGTTCAGCTACGGCTTCGTCTTTGGTGGTGGGCTTGTCCCCCTACGTATGGAGGGTATACTAGGAGTCGCATTACCAGACTGGATTTACTTGAGGAGCAACGTATGCCATCGTTCGATGTGGTTTCAAAAGTCGATCTCTCTGAGCTAGATAACGCCATCAACGGCATCGGTCGCGAGGTCAAACAGCGCTACGATTTCAAGGGAACAGCGTGTGAGATTGAGCGGTCTGGTGAAAAGGTGACCATCCTGGCCGACAACGAAGTGCTGCTTCGCCAGATGCAGGAACTGCTGGCGACGTATTGTGTCAAACGCGGCGTGACCCATGAATCGCTGGAGTACAAGACTCCGGAAGCGGCTGCCAAGGGTGCACTTCGACAGGAAGTGACCATACGGCAGGGCATCGAGCAGGCCATCAGTAAGAAGATCATCCAAGCGGTCAAAGGGTCTAAGCTCAAGGTTCAACTGGCTATCCAGGGCGACGAGCTTAGGGTGACAGGCAAGAATCGGGACGACCTTCAGGCCGCGATTGATCAGATGAAAGAGATGAAGCTGGGTCTTCCGCTTCAGTACGTAAACTTCAGGGACTAGCGACCCCGGCGGTTCACACGACGGATTGGGTCTCGCCACTTCGGTTGTTCGGTATCAGGCTCCTCATCGCCTTCAACATTGCGAACTGCCCTGCTGCTCAGCTTCCGCGCAATGAACGACAGCGGCACAGCCAGCCCGGTTGTAATGATTAATGCCAGTGCGCCTTCTACCAATGCCTTCCCCGCGAAACCACCCTTGAACAGCACGAAGAACGTCACCATGAACCCCAAAAACATGACGAACCAGAACAAGGTTCCTATGATCATGGCGATGCCGGTCATTGGGCCTCCGTCTACGGGAAGTGAGTGTTTAGGTTCAACGGGCTTTGGGTTTGGATCGAGTCAGTGCCTTCTTGGTGCTGCGTATCAATCGTGTGCTGAGGGACAGGAGGAGCAGGCCGTTGCTGACAAACCCCACCATTTCAGGGTTTCCGGATAGAACTGGATTCTGCCATTTCCGCAACGTCTCATGGGTGATAGACCCCTCGTTTGCAGGGTCTTT
The DNA here is from genome assembly GCA_963582565.1 of Dehalococcoidia bacterium. Classification (GTDB taxonomy): domain Bacteria; phylum Chloroflexota; class Dehalococcoidia; order Lucifugimonadales; family UBA1127; genus UBA1127. Next base: position 3,824 of record CAUZTE010000185.1, read on the forward strand.
GAAGGTTGTCAGTGGGAACCAACCGTTCCCGTTGTGGCTGTAGGACGTGC
>CAUZTE010000186.1:0-3864 GCA_963582565.1 Dehalococcoidia bacterium
CGGACTCTATCAACCGGGCGGGCCGTGGTAGTTCCTCCGGGTCGACTGGGATTTCGATGATGGCCGGGACGTTGCCCGCCAAGGCCTCTATAACCACTGCACCGATGTCCTCGACCTTATCCACGTAGTAGCCCTTCGCACCGAAGAGCTCGGCCAGCTTATCGAAGCGGGGATTGGTGATGTTGGAGCCGATAGTGCGGCCAGGGTAGAGCGCCTGTTGGTAGGCCATCTCCGAACCCCATACGTTGTTGTTCATGACAATGGTGACGGTGGCGATACCCTCTCGCACGGCGGTCTCAAGTTCCTGCACGTTGAACAGGAAGCCACCATCGCCGTGGATTGCGATAACTGGAGCGTCAGGCCTGCCGAGCTTTGCGCCAAGCGCCTCCGGGAACGCGAAGCCCAGGCCACCGAAGTCCAGCGGCGTGACCAGCGTGCGCGGGTTGCTGAAGTCGAGTCGATCATAGCCGAATGCGGGGCATGCTCCAGCGTCCAACGCCATGATGGCATCGGGCGGCAGCACCTTGCGTAGCTCCGCATAGACACGTTGTGGTTTGATGAGGTCACCACTCCACCCGCCCTCTTCGTCGATGCGAGCGCGGCGCTTTGCCTTAAGCGACTTCGCTTCGTCCGTCCAGCCGGGGGCGATGCCGGCGTTGGAGCCATCAGCGCGTAATCCATCCAGGATTCCCTGCAGGGCAGCCCCGGCGTCGCCCTGTATCCCCACAGCAATGGGGTAGTTGCGACCCAACTCCGTCTCATCTATCTCTATCTGAATAATTTTGGCGTCCGCGCTGATGTATCGGTTGTCGTAGAACGATGTGAAGTTGGACAGCCGGGTGCCGGCCGCAAGGATCACATCGGCCTGGGCGCAGATCTCGCCAGCTTCCGGTGCGCCAGCCCTGCCAAGTGGGCCCACGTACAACGGATGGCTGTTGGGAACAGCATCGTTGCGGCCATAGCTAGTAATCATTGGCGCGGAGAGCAGGTCAGCCAACTCAACCACCTGTTGGGTCGCATCGCTGTGGTTGACACCACCGCCGGCGATGATGATGGGTCGCTTGGCGTTCTTCAGCAGTTCAGCAGCTCGCTTGATGAGGGCGGGGTCGCCGGGCGAACGGTGATGGGCTCGATACGATTCGGGTGTCGCAAAATCCACCTCCACTGGCGATCCATCGAGCAGATCGCGGGGGATGTCGATGAACACAGGCCCCTTCTTGCCTGTCAGCGCAGTTCGGAAGGCGTGTCTGAACAGCTCCGGGATGCGGTCAGCCTTGTTGACCGTGATGGCCTGCTTGGTGATTGGCCTGAACATCGCAATGTGGTCGGTCTCTTGGAAGGCGTCACGGTAGATGACATCCCGTGCAGGCGCACCGGAGATGGCGATGACCGGAGAATGGCCCGTGTATGCCGCGTAGATGCCGGAAACCAGGTTGGTGGCTCCAGGGCCGTTGGTGACCAGGCAGACGCCGGGTTTGCCCGACGAGCGTGCGTAGCCGTCAGCCATGAACGCCGCACCTTGCTCGTGTCGGACGCTCACGAACTTGATATCGGGAGCATCGTAAAGGGCGTCCAGTATCTCCAGAAACGTGCCTCCCACAATACCGAAGACGTACTCGACGCCTTCCGCTCGAAGCGCTTCCACTACCGCCTGACCCGGTGTTCGCTGTGCCATAATACGTTTCCTTACATTGCAATTTGCTGTGCGGTCTTATACTATCTGGCCGCAACACTAAGGGCTAGACCATATGCAGGGGGCTGGCCTGCGGCGTATGACGGGAACGCAGCTGAGGCTGCGGAGGGCCGGGGTCTTTAGTCCCCTCGCCACAGCGATATATGCAAGGGACGCAGCTAAGGCTGCGGGAGGCAAACGTGCTAGGCGGTATCTTCTCAGTACTCTCAGCCATGTCCTTCGCACTGGGAGGCACCATGACCCGGCGAGGGATGATGCGAGCGTCGGCCTCCTACGGCCTGTACGTGACGGTCATCTTGGGCGTGCCCCTCTTCGCCGTGGCAGCCCTGGTTACGGGCCAGATATTCGACGCTGACGAAATTACGTCGAACGGCTACGTGCTGCTGGCTGGGGCAGGCATCCTGCACTTCCTGGTTGGTAGATACTGTGGATTCCGTGCGGTGGCAGCCATTGGCGCGAACCGGAACCAGCCCTTGCTCACTACGTCCATCCTGTACAGCGTCATCCTGGCCATCGTCCTCCTTGACGAGAGCATCACATGGCCGATGTTCTGGGGTATGGTGCTCATCGTGATTGGCCCAATGCTGATGATTGAGCGTGCCCGTAAGTCTGGAGACGCCACTGCGGTGGCGGGGAGCCCAAAGCCAAGCGGGTTGCCGGCGGCTGGTCTACCGTCAGACCCCTCTTCGACTGTCATAGACGCCTCCGCTGCACGTTTCGCTGGGGACGTGCGTGTGTCTGGAAAGGCCGGTGCGCCGGCGAGTTCGGCTCCCGCTGCCGCAGCAGCGTCCGCCTCTAAACCAGAGATGCCACCGCTCAAGATGGCGGAGGGCTACTTCTTCGGGCTGGCAGCAGCGGCGATCTACGGCAACACACCAATCATGGTTCGAGCGGCGTTGGAGGACTCTGAACTTGGCATCATGGGCGGCCTGGCATCGTACATGGCAGCAGCGGCGGTGCTGATGGTGACGTTGTTGGTGCCGGGCAAGCTGATGAAGGTGGCGGCGGAGCGCAAGACAGCGGGGCCATGGTTCTACGCCAATACGGTTGCCAGCTTCTTTGCGCAGATGTTCCGCTACGTGGCCCTGAGCATTGCACCAGTGACGGTGGTTGCGCCCCTGGCCCGCACGTTGGCGCTGTTCACGCTGGCCTTCTCGTTCCTCATCAATCGGAAACTCGAGTACTTTGGCGCGCGAGTGATTATCGGCATCCTGCTATCGGTGGCCGGGTCTGTGGTCTTAGTACTACAGGCCTAGCCCGCTGAGCGGGTTCTAGCTCCTGGCGGTTACCCAAGAGTAGTAGATATGCAAGGAATGTGGCTGCGCGTGTGCTGGGGACTGGCTCCCGATGAACCGGGACTGCAGCTTTCGGGCCAGAGGGCTACCCCCACCCTAACCCTCCCCCAACGAGGGAGGGTATTTAAGGAGATGTGCTATGGCGGATGGCTTCATCGACCTGGACTACTCGGAGTACCCGGCGGAGGTGATACAGGAGCGGGCATCGGCGTTCTACGAGGAGGCTCGTCGACGTCGTACGGTGCGCGACTTCTCTCACAGGGCTGTGCCTCGTGGGGTTATTGAGGCTTGCATCGCATCGGCGGGTACGGCTCCCAGCGGCGCGAATCAGCAGCCGTGGCACTTTGTGGCTGTGAGCGATCCTGCCATCAAGCATCAGATCAGAACTGCGGCGGAGGAGGAGGAGCGGGCGTTCTACGGGGGGAGGGCATCTGAGGAGTGGCTGTCTGCGCTGGAACCTCTGGGTACGGATGCTCAGAAGCCGTTTTTGGAAAGCGCTGCGTGGCTGATCGCGATATTTGGGGAATCGTACGGGGTGGCGGAGGATGGTGGCCAGGTGAAGCACTACTACGTGCAGGAGTCCGTTGGGATTGCGACGGGGGTGCTGATCACGGCGCTGCACCATGCGGGGCTGGCAACACTGACCCATACGCCTAGCCCGATGGGGTTCCTGAATTCTATCCTGGGCCGACCTTCCAATGAGCGTCCATTCTTGCTGCTGGTGGCGGGGTACCCGGCGGAGGGGGCGCAGGTGCCGGACATCGCTCGGAAACCGCTGGGAGGCATCGCTTCCTTTATCTAGCAAGGGCGTGCCCTGCGCGTATGTCTGGAGACGCAGCAGCAGCGGCGGCGGCGGCAAGAAGTAGTCGCTAAGCC
>CAUZTE010000187.1:0-3858 GCA_963582565.1 Dehalococcoidia bacterium
TTTGGTGATGTCATACTTCTTGCCCAACGCCAGGAGACCATCAAGGTCTGTGACGTCCACCTTCTCGACCTTGACCTTCTTATCGAACTCATCCTTGATGAAGTCCGGCTCACGCCAGGTCTGGTAGTAGGTGATGACAACGTCCTCGCCAGCATCCACCAGAGCCCTGGTTGTGTGTAGTCCAATGAAGCCCATGCCGCCTGTTACAAGAATCATGGTTTTCCTCCAGTCGATTTGCGCAGAACCGCCAAATCCCGTGCGCTACGGGCGGTAGGATACAAGAGGCGTTGGACGAGAGCAAGTGCGCATCGGGATACACTTCCTTCAATGGGAAGGGGCTGCAGTAAAAGAGGCTAAGCCTCGCGAGGGTGATATTGGTCGGCGTCAGGCAGGGTATCCTCGACTCCTAGGCCCACCAACACGCGGTTCACGATGTAGCTGACCACATCGTCGATGGTCTTAGGTCGAAGGTAGAAGGGCGGTTCCGGAGGCAGCACCATCGCACCAAGCTGGCTCACCTTCAACATGTTCTCCAGATGCCCGGAGTGCAGCGGCGTCTCTCGTGGCACGATGACCAGCGGTCGGCGCTCCTTCAAGCACACGTCGGCAGTGCGAAGCAGGAGGTTGTCGGAGATGCCGTGGGCCATGGATGCCAGACTGTTCATGCTGCACGGAACCACAACCATGCCTCGCGTGGGGTACGAGCCACTTGCGATGGGCGCTCGCAGGTCGCCGATGGCATACTCAGTGAAGTAGGGCGATTCCTTCCATGTTGCCAAAGCCGTGGCGTAGGGCTCGTCCATCTCCTCAGCCCACACCATGCGTCCAGCAGCAGTGCACACAAGCGCTACGGGGACGTCGCGGTTTAGCAGCGCATCCACGGTGCCCTTGGCCATGACGGAACCGCTGGCGCCGGAGACGCCCACCACAACGGGTTTTGTGTTTATCGCCATTACATCACCACCACGGCCAGATACGTGAAGGTCAGTAGCGCGAGACTGATGCCCGCGTTGACCCAGGAGAACACGAAGCGCAGCCTCGACATGTCCGTCGGCGAAAGGGCCAGATGCTCGTAGACCAGCAACACCGAGGCGATACCCCAGCCGACGAAGTACGGCCACTCCAACTCCAGCCAGAGACCCAGAGCGAGCAGCGACGACGACGTTATCACGTGCATCACTCGCGCCACCCAGAAGGCAGCAGGAACGCCGAAGCGCGCCGGCAGTGCATTGACACCGTGGGCACGATCGAATTCACGGTCGCCGACGGTGTTGAAGATATCGAATCCACTGGCAAACGTAGCCACAACCACGTAGAGCAGCACAACCTCCCACGACAGCGAGCCGGTGACGGCCACCCAACCGCCTGCAGGGGCGATGGCCAGCGTCATGCCCAACGAGAAGTGGGTGAGCCATGAGAACCGCTTTACGGTGGAATAGCCAATAACGAACAACGCACCCACCGGCGACAACGCGAAAGCAAGGTCGTTCACCTGTGACGCCGCACCAAAGAAGATCGCCATGCCTACGACGGTCAGCGTGCTCAACTCCCAGGTCTTCAAAAGGCCCTTCGGGAGGTGCCTATCAGCAGTGCGGGGGTTCAAGGCGTCCAGGTTGCGATCAAAGACACGGTTGACCGCCATGCCAGCGTTCCTGGCCCCAAACATGGCCAGCGTCACCCAGAGGAACGGCTCAAGGTCAGGCAGCCCGTCCGCGGCCAGCATCATGCCAATGTAGGCAAATGGCAGCGCGAAGAGGCTCTGCTCAAACTTTATCGCTGCGAGAATGTAGTTGAGCCGCTGCAATGGGTTGGTTTTATTGTTAGCTACGTTTTGCATCTAAATTCCGTACTGTTCCCATTTTTGGTCTACCAGTGCCTTTATCTCGTCGCTCATCAGGATGTCCGGTGGCCAATCGCGCTCACGCCCTTCCAGCGGTCCCTTGATGGTGGCGTCTATCCCCACTTTGCTGCCCACACCCGCCGTTATCGATGCGTGGTCAAGATCGTCCATCGGCCCGCTGGCGAAGAAGATGTCATACTGCGGGTCCAGGTTGTTGGTCACCCGCCACGCCACTTCCGAGACGTTCTGCACATCCACGTTGGCGTCCACCACGACGATGGTCTTGGAGAGCGCCAGAAGCCCCATACCCCAGAGCCCGTGGACCACTTTCTGCGCCTGACCACGATACTCCTTCTTGATCGATACGATGACCAGGTTATGGAATGCTCCCTCTGCAGGCATGTTGATGTCCATAATCTCCGGAAGCATCATCTGGATGGCGGGAAGGAAGAGTCGCTCGGACGCTTTGCCCATAAAGTAGTCCTCTGTGGGAGGTCGACCAACCATCGTGGTTGGGTATATCGGGTCTTTACGACGTGTCATAGCTGTTACATGGAACACTGGATACTCTTCCGCGGGAGAGTAGTAGCCGGTGTGGTCGCCGAACGGGCCTTCAGGGCGACTCTCGTTCGGGTCGACATAGCCTTCAAGGATAATCTCTGAGTGAGCGGGCACTTCAAGGTCGACGGTCACACACTTCGCAAGTTCGACGCCCTCTTCTCGAAGGAAGCCCGCCAACACGTACTCATCCAGGTCTGGCGGCAGCGGCGCAGAGCCGGCCCACATCGTTGCGGGGTCTGCGCCAAGGGCCACGGCCACTTCCAATCGCTCTAGGTTGCCCTCTTTGGCCAACCGCTGGTGGTGAGCGCCAACCTTGTGTGTCTGCCAGTGCATGCCCGTGGTGTTGCGGTCGTAGACCTGCATCCGGTAGATGCCGATATTCCGCACGCCTGTCACCGGGTCTTTGCTGACAACCAGGGGCAACGTAATGAAGGGGCCAGCATCGTCGGGCCAGCATTTGAGCACCGGCAATGTCGAGAGGTCGACGTCATCACCGGTCACAACTACTTCCTGACACGGCGCGTTCTTCACCGTCTTAGGCTGAAAGGATGCGATGTGTGCAAGCTGCCCCAGGGCCTTGAGCTTGGACAGCAGACCCTTGTGGGGTTCCTTGACCATGCCGAGCAACTCTCGGACACGGGCCGTCAGGTCGTCAAGGCTCTCCACACCAAGCGCCCACGCCGAGCGTTGGATGGTGCCGAATGCGTTGATGAGCAAGGGCATGGTATGGCCTTCCACGTTCTCGAACAGCAACGCGGGGCCACCCGACTTCACCATACGGTCGGTTATTTCGGTAATCTCCAACTCCGTGCTCACCGGGGTGGTGATGCGACGTAGCTCGCCCTTCGATTCCAGAAAGGCGATGTACTCTCGGAGGTCTTTAAACTTCCAGGTCATGGGTGTCCTTTGCTGATACGGATGAACAAGAAGGCGCGTTCATTGTCCTTACCCTCAACAAGGAGTGTCAAGGGCGCACAGACTCGTTGGGATGATACACTAGCCTCCCAACGTGACCAGGCAATAATCATCTCAACCTACGGAGGACAACGTATGCCCAAGCTGACCGGCGGGCAAGCACTGGCGAAATCACTCTACAGAGAGGGCGTACGCGTCATCTTTGGGGTTCCCGGGGCCCAACTCTATTACGCCACAGACGCGCTGTACGATGAGCCCGGCATCCAGTGGATTACCACCCGCAATGAGCAAGCCACCACTTTTATGGCTGACGGCTACGCACGCGCCAGCGGTGAGGTGGGTACTGCAATGGTCGTGCCTGGACCAGGCGTCCTTAATGCCGCATCAGGCCTGTCCACTGCGTTTTCGGCATCCTCTCCCGTATTCCTGGTCGCAGGCCAGATTCCCAAGGACCTCATCGGCGTCAATCGAGGAATGCTGCATGAGATCGATGACCAGCTTGAGACCGTGAAATCAGTGACGAAGTGGGCGCAACGAACCCT
>CAUZTE010000188.1:0-3815 GCA_963582565.1 Dehalococcoidia bacterium
TAGGGCGATGAGGCCACCCATCGAGTTTCCAACCAACGCCGCGGACTGGAGCCCCATCGCGTCGAAGAATCCAAAAGTGAAGGCCACGCTTGCCTCAATGGTGTAGTCGACGCCGTCTTTAACGCTGTCGCCGTGACCCGGTATGTCCATGGCATAGACCGTGAAGTGGGCTGCCAACGCCTCGATGTTCTCCTGCCACGTCAGGTGGGACGCGCCAAGGCCGTGGAGCAGCACTACGGGAGGCCCATTCCCCGCCTTGGCGTAATGGACGTTCATCCCGTTGACGTCTACGTAGTCTCGCTTCACCGTTGGAGGCACTTTAGTACTCCGCTGCGTTGGCGTTTGTTATCCGGCATTTGGTTGTTGTGGCAACGCGGGCTCTTCAGATGCTGATGCGTTGGGCAGGGATGGCCTTCTGCAGTTCCAGTACAGGATGGCTGAGAAGGCGTAGAAGAACATGAACGTGAAGACCACCGCACCATAGCCTAACGAGTCTGCCAACCATCCGGCATAGATAGGGCCCGCTGCTGCCAGGGGTGTGGTTGCACTGCTCAGGATGCCCCAGAGCCTGGCGTAGTGGCTGTTGCCGAAGTACTCCCCAAGCATTGCCCTGTTCAAGGCGTGGACACCCTGACCGAACCCGAAAAGAATCAGGAAGATGTACACGAACCAGAAGACGTTCAATACAACAAGGAAAATGGAAAGCGCTTCCAATCCCACGACGATTCCCATAACGCGCCTTCTGGGGAAATGATCGCCGATGATTCCGATGGAGATTCCGCCAATTGCGCCCGTCACTGCCAGGAGACCAATCAGGAACCCTGCTTCCACAGCACCGAAGCCATAGCGCTCCTGGAGCATAGGTGACATGTGCAGTTGCATTCCGGCCTGGCCCATCTGGCGAAGACCCAGGGCGCCCATCAGAACCCAAAAGGCCTTTGTCCTCCTGGCCTGTCCTATGGAGAAGTTGACGGTTTGTGCAATCCCAGCCACTGCCGAAGATACGTTAGCTCCACTGGCATCAGCAGTGGAAACAGGCTTAGGTGGATCGCCATCCGGCAGAAGACCCATATCCTGGGGGCGCGTACGGATAAACCGTGATATGGGAATCACCAGGAGGAAGACCGCTATACCGGTGACAATTGCCCCCGTCTCCCAACCCCAGCGGGAAATGATAAAAGCCAGCACCGGGGCAAGAACGACACCACCCAGGGACTGTGATGTCATCCCAATGCCCATGGCCCTGCCTTTTTTACGATCGAACCAGTTGTTGATGGCGGTCCAGTTGGGTGCGAATCCGCCGATGTTCGCACCAAGGGAGACCATGAACGTCCAGGTGACGATGAACATGAGGAGGTTGTTGGCAAAGAGGCCGAACATGATGAGGCCCAAGCCCATTATGGTCATACCGACCAGAACGGGGCCGCGAGGGCCAAACTTATCGATGAAGTAACCAATCAATGGGGCTAGAATGAAGTTCTCTGTTCTAGCCAATGAAATAGCCGCAGAGGTCAGGAAAGCACTGAGTCCAAGGGCCTCTGACACCGGGTTAAAGAACACCGTTGCGCCGTAGTTGTTCACCCCGGATGAGAAGCCCATGACAAAGCAACTAGCGGCCAGCACATACCAGCCGTGGAAGATCTTCGGCCTCTTTGAGCTTTCTATGGAAGTTGAATCAGAAGATTCCTGAATAGCCATGGGCGTTAGGTTCACCTAGCATTTCTATATGGGGCAACCCCATGAGGATACCCTGTAGATACAACCAGAGCAAGGCGAGGCAGGGAAGGGCGTTCCCTTCACCTACATGACCCGAAAACCAGGCTATCTCCATAACCGTTCAGACTAGGGTGAAGTGACTTTTGATTAGCCAAGATGCAGTGGAGGCAGTTCTGTAGGACAATGCATGAAGGAACGGAACCCTAGTCGTCATTTGGGAGGACACCTTGACCGAGCAGAGCGTGGTCCATGCACCTGAGTTCCCTGAGGGACTCGATTGGCTGAACACAGAGTCGCCGCTAAAGATGAGCGACTTGAAAGGCAAGTTGGTCCTTCTGGATTTCTGGACGTTCTGCTGAGTCAACTGCATGCACATACTTCCGCAGTTGCGGAAGCTGGAAGAGCAGTATCCTGATGAGATTGTGGTAGTGGGTGTCCACTCTGCAAAGTTCACTGCGGAAAAAGAAACAGAGGCGCTGAAGCAGGCTGTCTTGCGGTATGACATTAGACATCCTGTTGTGAATGACCGGGACTTCGCTGTGTGGCAACAGTACGCCGCCAGGGCGTGGCCGTCGCTGTTCTTTGTCAATCCAGAGGGCATGATCATCGGGAAGCATGAAGGCGAGTACCGCTTCGAAGATCTGGACAGCTTTGTGGCTCCGTTGCTAAAAGAGTACGAGGCTGCAGGAACCCTCCAACCCAGGCCAAAGCCATGGGTTTTGGAGCGCGACCGTGAGGCAGCAGCCCATGACATCGCATTCCCCGGCAAGGTTCTGGCTGACCCATCGTCGGACACGTTGTACATTGCGGACTCCGGCCACAACAGAGTGTTGGTGACGTCGCTGGACGGCGAGGTGCAAGCCGTTATCGGTTCAGGAACGCCCGGGCTTGTGGACGGCGATTACGATACCGCGCAGTTCAACGACCCCCAGGGAATAGCTGCGGCCGATGGCATGCTCTACGTGGCCGACAAAGGTAACCACGCCCTGCGATGCATTGACCTTGCGAAGAAACAGGTCATAACGTTGGCTGGCACGGGTAGCGTTGCCATGACGCGGTCGGCCTCAGGTAATCCCCGAGATACCGCTCTCCGGTCGCCCTGGGACGTGGAGGTTGTGGACAATGTCTTGTATATCGCCATGGCAGGAACGCACCAACTCTGGTCGATGGATCTGAAGGCTGCCACACTGTCTCCCTTCGCGGGGAACGGCCGAGAATCGTTGAGCGATGGTCCTCTGACCGAAGCTGAACTGGCTCAACCGACAGGCATCGTCAATGACGGCAAATGCAAGCTGTACTTTACGGATAGTGAGACCAGCTCCGTGCGTTCTGCGGACATCAACCCCACCGGAAACGTGGAAACACTGGTGGGCACGGGCTTGTTCGACTTCGGTGACCGTGACGGCGTTGGGGATCGCGTGCTGCTGCAGCACACCCAGGGTCTGGCGTACGCTGACGGCATGATCTACATCGCCGACAGCTACAACAACAAGATCAAGCGTGTGGACCCAGCCACCAAAGAGGTCACGACAATGTTCGGAAGCAGAGAAGAAGGTACAGCGGACGGCGCTTGGGGCGATGCCCGGTTGTTTGAGCCTTCCGGCGTCTCAGTGGTCGGCAACCACATGTACATTGCAGACACCAATAACCACGCCATCCGTGTAGCTGACCTGGAGTCCGGCGCTGTGACAACGTTGGAGTTCAAAGGGCTGTAACCGGAAAGGCGCTGAACTAGGGAATACAGGGTGTTGAACGCTGTTGACGTGCTGAGGCCCCTCGGCTACACTACTGGCATAATCGAATATAGCCCCGGGGGGAGCTTGGGAAGCCAGGCTGAGAGGTCCCGAACTAGAGGGACGACCCCGAAAACCTGATCTGGGTAATGCCAGCGTAGGAACGAGGTCTTTTCGTACGTAGTGAGCCACCTAGACAAGGTGGCTTTTCTGTTGTTTGGGACAACTGAACAACCGGGACTGAGAAGGAAGAAGCAATGATTTCCAAACTCACGGCAGTGGTAATGGTACTTCTGATGGTCACGGTTCTGGCTGCGTGCAGCAGCGACAGCGAGGACGAGAATCGTGAACTCGTCATCATGACCC
>CAUZTE010000189.1:0-3775 GCA_963582565.1 Dehalococcoidia bacterium
CTGGAGATTAGGGCATTCTGCTCTATCAAAGGCTGGGATTTACTTGCGGCAAGGTAGCTCAGCGGCAGAGCGGGCGCTTCATAAGCGCTAGGTCATAGGTTCGAACCCTATCCTTGCCACCAGTGTACCCCTTCACATGCTTGGGATTAAAGCCGGGGGCGGCTAGCTCAGCTGGTTAGAGCGCTTCCTTCACACGGAAGAGGTCACAGGTTCGAGTCCTGTGTCGCCCACCACTCATTTTTGAGACTAAAGCCCACATTGCCTCCGGCGGAGACTAAAGCCTGTATGTCGCTGCCGATATGGGGAGTCCAGAGGGGTTCTCCTCTGGACCGCAGGCCAGTCTCAACCATACACGCTCCGGGGGATGTGCCCCCGGTATATGCTGAGCCTAAAGGGCTCTGGCCCTAGCGGCGGGCTTTGGGCGGCGAGTATGACTTCATCTGGTTGGGCTTCTTTCGGGCAACGCCGGTCTTCTGTGCCGCTGCGGCTACCTCTTTTGCGACTCGTCGAACAACACTCAGGTCAAAGATGCCTGGGATGATGTAATCCTCGTTCAAGTCGCTGTCCGGAACCCCTGCGGCGATTGCTTGGGCTGCAGCGAACTTCATTTCTTCGTTGATCGTCGTTGCACGGACATCCAGCGCACCCCGGAACATGCCGGGGAAGCAGAGGGCGTTGTTAATCTGGTTGGCGTAGTCCGAGCGGCCAGTCGCCATGACTTTGGCGATGCCTTTGACCTCGTCCGGCCAAATCTCGGGATCGGGGTTGGCCATCGCAAAGACGATAGGGCTGTCGTTCATGTCCGACACCATCGCAGGGGTCACGGTGTTTGGCGCAGATAGGCCTAGAAAGACATCTGCCCCCTGCATCGCCCTGGCAAGGTCGCCCTCAATGTTGTCCGGGTTGGATATCTCTGCGAAATCGTCTTTGGCCTTGTTACCCCGGTTGTCACGACCTCGATACACGATTCCGGATGTGTCTACACCGATGATGTTGGTTGCCCCTGCAGCTATAAGCATCTTGGCGCAAGCGATACCGCCGGCTCCCACGCCGTTGACTACCACCTTTATCTCGTCCATGTGTTTGCCAGTGATCTTCAGTGCGTTGAGCAGACCTGCTGTGGCCACTACTGCTGTCCCGTGCTGGTCATCGTGGAACACGGGGATGTCCAATTCGTTCCTGAGTCGATCCTCGATGTAGAAGCAGCGAGGCGCGGAGATGTCTTCCAGGTTGATGCCGCCGAAGCCAACGGATATCGCCTTGACGATGGATATGATCTCGTCTGCGTCCTTGGTGTCCAGACAGACGGGCCACGCGTCCACGTCAGCAAGTTCCTTGAACAGCACCGCCTTGCCTTCCATGACGGGCATCGCGCCGCCGGGGCCGATGTCGCCGAGGCCTAGCACCGCTGTGCCGTCGGTCACGATTGCTACGGTGTTGCCCTTGCCGGTTAGCGTCCAAATCGCCGATGGGTCATGGTGGATGGCCATGCTGACGCGCCCCACTCCAGGCGTGTAGACCATGGACATATCGTTACGTGTCTTGACGGGGGTTCGACTTGCGACCTCAATCTTGCCGCCCAGATGCTTCAGGAACACGGGGTCTGAAACGTTGAGCACCTTGACGCCCTTCACTCCTCGCACCCTCTTGGCGATCTGCTCGCCGTGGGCTACGTCGCGGGCGTTCACGGTGATGTCGCGCACCATGAGGGTTCGACTCGAGCTGACGGTATCGATGGCGCCGATGTCCCCTTCAGCGTCGCCGATAGCAGAGGAGATGGTTCCAAGCATGCCTGCCTCGTTAGAATACTGGGCTCTGATGGCGATGCTGTAAGCAATGCTGGGGATATTGGCTGGCATGATGGTGTCCCTCCCTACGAATATTCAATGACCAAACATTGTGCATATCATACGCCAACAATCTTGAATAGATATACCTAAAGGGGGGAACTCTCTTGCTTGAGGACTTCCCACTTCGGCGGGGCTTCGCGCTAGAATAGCCCGCAAGTTCTACGAGAGGTGACACATGATCAACGGCAGGGTATTCGTGACCAGGGAGCTAGCTCCTCAAGTTATTCTGCGACTGCGCGATGAGTTCAGCGAGGTTGACGTGTGGAAGCCGTTTGGGCCGCCAACGCCCACGGAGCTTGCAGTGCGTACGGCTGGTTGCCTGGCGCTGCTGACCATGGTGTCTGACCGCGTTGACGCAGCGTTACTTGATGCTGCGCCAACACTACAAGTAGTGGCGAACATGGCGGTTGGCTACAACAACGTGGACATCGCCGCCGCAGCTGCACGAGGCGTCATCATTACCAACACGCCCAACGTGCTGGAAGAGACCACGGCGGACATGGCCTTCGCACTGATGTTGGCCGTCGCTCGACGTGTGGTGGAGTCGGACGCCGATACCCGTGCCGGCAACTGGGGCCTCTGGCACCCCGGGTTATTCTTGGGGAACGATGTCCACGGCGCTACGCTGGGCATTGTTGGTCTGGGGACTATTGGTAGCGCAGTGGCCCGCCGCGCACGTGGCTTCGATATGCGTATCAAGTACACCGCTCGCAATCGACAGCCTGAGACGGAGGCGGCCGTGGGCGCTGAGTTCGTGCCTAGCTTGCATGACATGCTGGGCCAGTGCGATTTCGTATCGCTGCACGTGCCGCTGACTGATGCCACTCGTGACCTCATCGGTGCGCAGGAGTTTGGGTTGATGAAACCGACTACTTACCTGATAAACACGTCGCGGGGCGATGTGGTGAACACGGACGCGTTGCTAGCTGCCCTACAAACCGAGTCGATTGCCGGAGCGGGTATCGACGTGACTGCGCCGGAGCCTATACCGCCCGACCACCCGCTTTTGCAGCAGGCCAACCTGGTCATCACGCCACACCTTGGCAGTGCAACCCATGCCACGCGGGGTCGTATGGCGATGCTGGCCGCTGAGAACGCCATTGCTGCATGTAGCGGGGCCCCCATACCCAACCCCGTTGGCCTTTAAGGCCTTCTGTGAGCGCCTACGGCGCGGGGCCGGGGCTTTAGTCTCCGCCGGAGCGACATATGTCTGAGACTGGCCTGAGGGCCAGGGCCTTAGTCTCCGCATAAAGGCCTGCACACCATTGACCAGCACCTAGATCGCTCCCTATAATGGCTATGCGAGCGGAAGTAGTTCAGCGGTAGAACGCCTCCTTGCCAAGGAGGAGGTCGGGAGTTCGAATCTCCTCTTCCGCTCCATTTTTCGTATTTAAAACCAATAATTTCGTTAGATTTACGATTTGTGGGTGATGCGATGGTGGAGCTGAAATTACCGGGTGGTAAAGTCAAAGATGTCACCGGCTCTATTTCGTGTTTAGCGCTAGTGAGGGCATTCCGAGAGAATAACTTTCGTGACGAGAAAATCTTGAAACTGCTCTTATCCGCAGATCCCAACCTAGCCGTTCGAGAGAAAAAGCCTAAGCTGACTTATGCATCTAGCGACCCTAGTAATCGAGCCTATTCAATCGACCGTTGGGTGTGGGCCTTTCGAAAACACGGAATTCCCGAAGACGAGATTGAAGAGATTCTTAAGGGATTGAACCCAGATCCTATAACTCTCAAAAAAGCTGCCAGCAAGTATGCAAAGACCGTGGAGAGCCTACGCGCTTGGATTAAAAGTGGACATCTAATCCCGGTTGACCCTGACCTCGTGGCCAGGTCATCATCGACGAGAAAGAGCTAGTGAAAGTACTGGCAGATCCCCCCACAGCCGGCAGGCCCGCCAAGTCTGCCCGGTAGGGACT
>CAUZTE010000190.1:0-3766 GCA_963582565.1 Dehalococcoidia bacterium
GCCGCCGAAAAAGCCCAACTAAAAGAGGAGTTGACTCCATTGAAACCTAAGACACCCGTAACCACGACACCCTACAAGCCCCGCGCAACCTGGCTCACAGGCAACAATGCCTTCGCCACAGGGATGCTGCTCATGGTCAGCGTTCAGAACGTTGAGGAAGCCCTTGAGGCCGAACGCGGCGGTGCGGACGTGGTAGACGTCAAGAACCTGCAGGAGGCACTGGTCGGCTCCGGCCACCCCACCACCGTACGACAGGTCCGGGCGCAGATTCAGCCGGAGAACCACGTCAGTATCACGCTGGGCGTCGTCCCGAACCAAGCAGGCACCGTGGCGATGGCTGCGTATGCCGCTGCGGTGATGGATGCCACCTCCGTGAAGATCGGCTTCATGCAGACCGAGTACGACATGGCTGTGGACATCCTCAAAGAGGCTCGACGAGCCATGGACGGCTACAACACCAAGCTGGTCGGCTCTCTGTTCGCAGACAACCTGCTGCACGAGGGCGGGCTTGACCCCACGAAGATGGTGCAGCTTGCCACGGACGGCGAGTGTGACGGCTTCCTTATCGATACGTTGATTAAGGATGGCCGCAACCTGTTCGACTTCCTCACCGAGGCTGAATTGCACGACATGGTCCTTGAAGGCAAGAAGCGTGGCCTCAGCACCGCGCTGTCGGGCCACCTCAAGCTTGATGACCTGGACGAACTGGCCCGCATCAACCCGGACATCGTGGGTGTGCGAGGAGCAGTATGCAGCACCGGTGACCGTGACCGTTCCGTGGCATGGGAGGCTGTTGCCGAGTTCAAGAAGCAAGTTGACCTGCGGAAGAGCGGCGAGATCAGCGTCCGACCCGAGGCCAACGGTACCAACGGCGATTCACCTGTGGTAACGACCGGCGGCGGCTGGGTGGTCATTGATGGTCGAGGCAAGAGCTGTGCCGGCGTCATTGCGGCGTTGGAGAAGCAGACTCAGGCTGACCATTCATCGATGGTTGAGACCATCCTTGGCGATGCGCTGAACATCTTCGATGTCATTCTCTGGACGGAGAAGGGCGGCCATGTGCTGGTCAACCAGCGCGACGAGGGTGATGGCACCGTCCGTGTGCTCATCCAGCCAAAGCCCTAAGGCGGATCGGCGTCATTGCGAACCTCCGTTCGTCCTGAGTCTGTCGAAGAACGCGGCGACCGAAGAATCCGGATTCTTCGTATTTGCTCAGAATTACACTTAGAAGCAAACAAGAAAGAGGGACGCTCAATCGAGCGTCCCTCTTTTGTTTATCTAGTCTGTCTCTTGGGCTTTACGCGTCCTGCAGTGAGGCAAAGTTGGCCGTGAACTCTTCATACCACTTCATCTGATCTTCTTTACTCTGCGCCATCATAGTATCAAGGGCAGCCTTGTGAGGCGCATCCCCTGACTCTACCATCTGCATGACGTGTTGGCGGCATTTTCCGCCCATCTCTTCGGCGGTCTCACCCTCAAACTCAAGACTGCATGCTCCTCGCATGTCTTTGCAAGTTGCCTTCTTCATCTGTAACTCCTCATTTGATGTTGTCACACACTAGCATACGCTGCTTCACTGCCATCCGTCAGGGAATATAGGTCAAGGGCGTTGCCCTTGTGCTTGACGCTCCCTGTCTACGGCGGTAGATTGTGACCCTAGCTATCAGGCAACGCCCCCGTACACCGAAGGAGGCATCATGGAGTACCAGACAATAGTAAAAGAACCGGCAGATAAAATGGCGGTAACGCCAAACCTGCCGGACGTAGAGGCTACAAGAGTCGGGTTCCAGTGGACAGACATGTACAAGGAGCTGGACTGGCTCCCCGGCGGCTACCTGAACCAGGCTCATGAGTGTATAGACCGCCATGTGGAGGCTGGTCGCGGCGACAAGACGGCGCTCGTTTGGGCAGGCAAGAACGGCGAAGAGGAACGCTATACCTTCCAGGACATGAAGGAACAGACCAACAAGTTTGCCAATGTGCTTCAATCGCTTGGAGTCGAGAAGGGCGAGCGGGTTTTCATCTTCATGGAGCGACTGCCTGAACTCTACTTCGCCATCTTCGGTGCCCTCAAGCTCGGTGCTGTGGTCGGCCCCTTGTTCTCCGCGTTCGGCCCAGATCCAGTGAGAGACCGTATGTTTGATAGCGGAGCCTCGGTGCTGGTGGCGCAACCCGACCTAAGACGCAGAGTGACAGAGATGCTACCAAGCCTCCCGGAACTCAAGCACACCATCATTGTGAACAAGGACGGCAGGGACAAAGAACCCCTTGTGGCAGGCGATTTAAGCTACGAAACCCTGATGGCAGACGCTTCGTTTGATTTCACCATCGCCAACACCAGCATGTATGACTACTCGGTAATCCACTACACCTCCGGCACCACCGGCAAGCCAAAGGGCGCAGTGCACCGCCACATCGCAGTCGTGCAGCAGTACGCCACCGGCAAGTGGGCCCTTGACCTCCATCCGGACGATATCTACTGGTGCACGGCGGACCCGGGTTGGGTGACAGGCACCTCCTACGGCATGTTCGCCCCCTGGTCCAACGGCGTGACGCAGATCATCTACGAAGGCGGGTTCAGCGCCCGTGCCTGGTATGAGGTCATCCAGAAGTACAAAGTGACGGTGTGGTACACGGCGCCCACAGCTATTCGCATGTTGATGAAGGCTGGCGACGATGTGCCCGCGCGCTTCGATCTCTCCACCCTGCGACACATCAATAGCGTCGGCGAACCCCTGAACCCCGAGGCTGTGGTTTGGGGCACCAAGGTCTTCGAACAGGCCATCCACGACAACTACTGGCAGACGGAGACCGGTGCAATCATGGTGGCCAACTATGCCGCAATGGATGTCCGCCCCGGCTCCATGGGCCGACCCATCCCAGGTGTTGAGATAGGCATCCTAGACGGTGAGTACAACCCGGTGCCTAACGGCGAAGAAGGCTACCTGGCTGTGCGTCCCGGCTGGCCGTCAATGTTCCACACATACTGGAACAACCTGGAACTCTACAACTCAAAGTTCATCAAGGGTTGGTACATCTCCGGCGACCAGGCGAAGATCGACGAGGACGGCTACATCTGGTTCGTAGGTCGCGCTGACGACGTGATAAACACCGCAGGCCACCTGGTGGGCCCCTTCGAGGTGGAAAGCGTCCTTATAGAGCATCCTGCTGTGGCTGAAGCTGCCGTCATCGGCATCCCCGACGCCCTGGCAATGGAAGTGGTGAAAGGGTTTGTTTCGCTGAAGGATGGGTTTGAGCCCACAGAGGCGCTTCGACGCGAGATCCTGGGCCACGGTCGGAAGCGTTTGCAGGCCATTGCGCCTCGGAGTATCGAGTTCCGTTCGTCGCTGCCGAAGACACGAAGCGGCAAGATCATGCGGCGTCTGCTGAAGGCTGAGGAGCTTGGACTGCCGTTGGGCGACACGTCTGGGCTGGAAGACGACTAGGCTTCAGGCGCTCGCATATCTAGTAGCCTGAACTGCATGGTGCTCCTGCCATTGAAGTTGTTGATCTCCGGGATGTACACAACGTCCAGGGCGGAGGGATTGCCTGCTTCCGGCATGGGGAGCCCCTCAGGCCAGCGTTGGTTGAATGCCACGGCGTCCCACTTTGCACCGCTCTGTCGCAGCGTCAGCCTTATGTGCTGCCCCTCGGAACCCATCTGTCGCAGTTCGGTCACCCCTACATTGCGCGCAAGGAACCCTGGCGCGGCATGTTCCTGACCGAAAGGTGCCAACGACCGTAGGAACTTGTACGTCTCGCCCAG
>CAUZTE010000191.1:0-3751 GCA_963582565.1 Dehalococcoidia bacterium
CACGAGAAGATAGCGTTGCACGAAGCGCGGTGGGGATCCTCTGAACGAGCCCTGACGACACCCTCCACTGGAGTCTAACCAACCATGTCACACTGATGTCTCAAGGGTAAATGAGTCGTCACAACAACAAGTAAGCTCCAACCGCACCGGTCTATGAGAGAGTGCCGCCCCGTGGTTACCGGCTAAATGGTGATATGAAGGTATCAATGTTTGTGGGTCTCACGCTTGACACCGCAGGGGTACAGGTGGTTATAATACTTCCGGTGTGTCGGCGAATGGAAGGACATATGGAGTACAACGTCGCACAAATGCTGCAGGAACCAATGGGTTCCGTACGGCAATCCCAAGTCCAGGAGACATCTGTCACTCTGGATGAAGTAGAAGTGAATCGTCTGGAGGGATGGCTGAAGTTTACCCGAACAGATATAGGAATCTGGGTCAAGGGACGTCTCAAAGCAGAAGTCTCAGCCCAGTGTAGCCGATGCCTGAAGGGTTTTGACTCTCCCTTGAACACAGAAATAAACGAAGAATTTTACTCTGCCGTGGAAGTAAAAGCCGGAACGGCATTAGCCGAGTCGGTCATGGAAGAAGAAGCTTTCAAAATAAGCCCAACGAATGTGCTAGATATAAGAGAAGTCTTCAGGCAGAACATTATTTCTCGGATGCCAATGAAGCCTCTCTGCAAGCAGGATTGCGCGGGTATCTGTCCAGATTGCGGCGTTGATCGCAACGAAGCCGAATGTCACTGCGATGTTAGGACAGTAGATCCCCGATGGGAACGTTTGTTAGACCTTCTTCCGTCCACGGATAAGGAGTCCTAGAAGGGGCCAATACAGTGGGCGCACAACCTAAAAAACAACTTTCCAAGTCCAAGCAACGATCCCGAGCTTCTCATTTTGTAATGAGTGGGCGTGGGATTTCTTATTGCTCCCACTGTCACAGCTCCAAGCTTCCTCATCGTATATGCCCCACTTGTGGGTATTACAAGGATCGGGAAGTCATTTCTGTGCCAATCAGTCAGGAGAGAGGCTAAGCCTTTCCTGGCACCTCCTTCAGCCACCTTACCAAAGTGAATATATGGGCCAATAGGTTCATAGCTGGAAGCAGGAGTTTCTGATGAAGAATTCCACCTTGGGTGATGTCACATCCCCAAAGGTTGCGTACGTGTTTCCCGGCCAGGGTTCGCAACACGTTGGTATGGGAAAAGATCTCTATGAGCAGTCTCCCGTTGCACGCCGAGTCTTTGACGAGGCAGATGAAGCTCTTGGCATGCCTTTGACTAAGTTGATGTTTGAAGGCCCGGTTGAAGAACTGAATCTCACTATCAATGCCCAACCAGCCATCCTTACAGCTAGCCTGGCCTGTCTCACGGCAGCGCAAGAGACTGTAGGATCGGAATTCATGCCCCAGCCCAACTTTGCCGCAGGGCATAGCTTGGGCGAATACACGGCCCTAGCTGCTACCGGCGTATTAAGCGTCCCAGATGCTGTACGCCTGGTACAGGAGCGGGGTCGTTTGATGCATGAGACGTCACAAAAGCAGCAAGGCGGCATGGCAGCTGTCCTGGGCTTGGATGAGTTGACCATTGAAGAGATATGCAGGGAGACCGGAGCCTATATCTCCAACGTCAACGCTGAAGACCAGGTAGTCATTGCAGGCGATAAGATAACGCTTGCGAGAGCCATGGACCTGGCCAGCGCTCGCGGAGCCAAGCGCCTCATCACTCTTCAAGTCAGCGGAGCATTCCACACAGACCTCATGAAACCAGCTGTTGAAGGTATGCGCCGGGCAATGGATGAAGCAGACTTCAATGCACCCAGCGTACCAATCATTTCCAACTGCGGTGCCAGCCCCATCACCACCGGTGACGAGATCAAGGAAGAACTGCTTCATCAAATGTGCGGCTGCGTCCAGTGGAGACGTTCAATGTCTTACCTCTGGGACGCCGGCGTTACACAGTTCTATGAAATCGGTCCTGGAAAAGTGCTCTCCGGTTTGATCCGTAGGATCTGCCCCGATGCACAGGTAACGGCTGTCAACGATGTGAAAAGCCTGCAATCTCTCGTAGGGTAAATGTAGTGACGTCACAACAATCGGCAGTAGAAACAATAGCATGCGATTCCCCCGAAGACGAAGAGGATTGGAGTTCAGCAAAACTCCCTCCACGTCGGCGGGCACGCGCCCTCGCACTCCAGGCGCTCTTTGAGTTGGATGCCACTGAGCATCGACTAGAAGATGTGCTTCAAGCTCTCTTGGACGATAGTGATCTGACTGCCTCTGGCGAAGAGTTTGCCAGGGAATTGGTGACCGCTGTAGTCCAGGAACATGAATCCCTAGACGTTAAGATTCAGGAGTATGCAACCGCGTGGCCGGTGAACCAGTTGTCACTGGTTGATAGGAGCCTTCTGCGCCTGGCTGTGTACGAACTGACCATAGGAAAGACCGTCTCAGCAAAAGTTGTGATTAACGAAGCGGTGGAACTGGCTAAACTGTTTGGTGGAGAAAGTTCCCCCAGGTTCATCAATGGAGTATTGGGCTCCCTACAAGATA
This sequence comes from Dehalococcoidia bacterium, assembly GCA_963582565.1. Taxonomy (GTDB): domain Bacteria; phylum Chloroflexota; class Dehalococcoidia; order Lucifugimonadales; family UBA1127; genus UBA1127. The sequence continues at coordinate 2,551 of CAUZTE010000191.1, forward strand.
CGATTAAGGTATGACCAAAATGGATAAGGAACGAGGAGGACAACGCAATGGCTAGTGTTCATGAACGGGTTAAAGGACTGGTGGCGGAACGACTTGGTGTGGATGATGACAAGGTGACTCCGGAAGCTTCATTCACAGAAGACCTCAACGCCGATTCCCTGGATCTGGTTGAGTTGATTATGGCATTTGAAGAAGAGTTTTCAGACGGCGATAACAGCCTTGAGATCTCTGACGAAGATGCTGAGCAGATCCGTACGGTTCAGAACGCGGTGGACTTCTTGAAGTCCAAGGGCGCACAAGACAGCTAAACTACAGCCTGTTGCGTTTCTCGCTTCTTGTCGATTAAAAAGACCAGCATCTCTGACCACGTGGGGGGGTGCTGGTCTTTTCTTATGTGCCGCCCCTGATACTCAGCTTCGTTGTCCGCCCTATAGCTGCATGATATGATACCCACCGTTCTCAGGCTCTGTATTCCATCTCCGTGAGGTTCTTCTTTAGTGAGTAGCAGCATGGTAGCTCCCTGGAAGCTTGGTGACGCCCTCAGAGGCGTTGTTGTTGTGGTGCTTGGCGGAGCAGGAGTGCTGGTGCTCGCCGTGGTCCATGATGTGGTTGGGCTTACCAGCGGCGCTGGAGCATCACTGCTGGCTGGTGCGATGTTGGAAGGCTTGATGCTGTTAGCGGCATGGTTCTTCAGCGTCAGGCGCTATCGATGCTCCTTTGAGACTCTGGGGTTTCGGAGTGCCAAGGGGTACAACTTCTGGGTCATCTCCATAATCGCCCTAGTCGCTAGCCTGTTCGTAGGCGGAATCTATGTGGTGATCGTGGATGGCCTCGGCGTGGCATTTCTGGAGCCGCCGGACCTCTCGGACAGTTTCGAGAAACCCCAGGGGTTGAGTCGATTGGCGCTGGCGTTCATCGTTATAGTCATGGCACCCATCGCAGAGGAGACGTTTTTCAGGGGGTTCTTGCTGCAAGGTCTGACTCCCTGGGCAGGCCCCATTGGAGCCGCGATTGCGTCTTCGGTGCTATTCTCGCTGAGCCACGGGTCCATAGGTATGCTGATACCGGTGTTTCTATCAGGCATGATCCTCGCGTGGGCGTTTATGAAAACCAAATCGCTGACTCCCGGTATTTTCGCGCACAGCATGCAGAATTCTCTGGCATTTGCGATAGCGTTTTAAGGCGGAATTATGGGTTGGAA